>JANMQQ010000261.1:0-6636 GCA_031370545.1 Gammaproteobacteria bacterium | reverse complement strand
GGGGATGCCGTTGCTGGGGTTGAAGGGGTTGTTGTTGACGGGTGCGGCGCTGGATGTGGCGTTGGGCATTGTGTTGCTCTGGTGGTTTCGTGAGCAGTTGGCGCCGCATTGGGCGACGGCCGCCACGGCGTTGGGCGCGGGGATGCTGGCGTTTACGCTCGCTGCCGGGCCGATGGATTTGTCAAGATTGAGTTCGGGGGTGTTTCGCACGGGCAAAATCAACCCATCCGATTACCTCAACCTGTTTCATAAAGACGGCAAGACCGCGTCGATTGACCTGATGCAGTCCACCAATACCTCGGGCATGCGCTCGGTGAGCATCCTCACCAACGGCAAACCCGATGCCATGCTTAATATGATTACCTCCGGCCCCCCGACGCCGGATGAGAGCACCATGGTTATCCTCGGTGCGTTGCCGCTTGCGTTACACCCCACTGCAACGCGCGCTGCCGTGATCGGCATGGGGTCAGGTTTGAGCACCCATACCTTGTTGTCTGTGCCGCAACTGAGCACGGTCGATACTATTGAAATCGAACCCGCCGTGATCGAAGCATCGAACGGCTTTCGTCCGCGTGTTGAACTCGCCTACAGCAGCCCGCAAAGTCATTTTCACATTGACGATGCCAAGAGCTTTTTCTCCACCTACAACCAGCACTACGACATCATCCTGTCGGAGCCGTCCAATCCGTGGGTCAGCGGCGTTGCCACGTTGTTTACCGAGGAGTTTTACATCCTGGCCAAACGCCATCTCGCACCGCAGGGCATGCTGGTGCAGTGGCTGCAAACTTACGAAATCAACGACGAGCTGGTCGCATCGGTGCTCAAAGCCCTGAGTCGCCAATTCGATCACTACGTTATCTACGCCGCCAATTACAGCGACCTAGTCATCGTGGCACGCGCGGATGGACCCTTGCCCATGCCTGCAGCGAATATTATCGACCAACGCGGATTACATAGCGGGCTGGCGCGTGTCGGCATCAGTAACGCACAGGATCTGGAACTACACCGGATCGGCGATGAACACTCGCTTGGGCCACTGTTTGCGTCGTACGACATCAGCGCGAATTCGGATTATTTTCCAGTGCTCGATCTGGGCGCCACACGCACCCGCTTCCTGCGCGAAAGCGCTGCCAACCTCATTACCTTCCGCAACGCGGGCGTGCCCGCACTGGAAATGTTAAGCGCACCCGGGCCGAACTTACTTGCAACATCCGCCAGCGAAAATCCGTATTTCTATCGCAGCATGTACACGCGCTCGGCAGTGCAACTGCTTGACTATTTAATCCATGATCGCGATGAAGCGTTGCCGGGTGTCGACATCCCCATGGCAAATAATGCGCGCTTTCTTAAAGGTGCGTTCATGGAGTGCCGCATCGACCCGGCCACCGCAACCTGGCTGCAAGACATGTCCGCGCTGGTTAACCTGATGATCCCGCAACTGACACGCGATGAGATGTCACAAGTCTGGCAGCGCGTCGGCGCCGCGCCTTGTTTTGTCACGCTCAGCCCTCAACAGCGCAACTGGATTGCGCTCTGGTCGTCAGTCACACGCCGCGATGCCGTCAGCATGTTGCGACTATCGACTGAACTGCTGCCCAATGCGCTGACCAGCGTTGGCCCAACGCACACCGAATATCTGTTGCTGTGTGCACTGCTGGGCTCGGTCACGCAGAACGACCACGCTACGGCGCAACAGCTGTGGGCGCGCTACGCGCCAGGGCTTTACCAATCGTACAAACCCGCCTTGGTCGCACGACTTCTGGCGGCGCATGCTTATCGCGGCGCGCCGATTCCTTATTTGCATTAACCTAGAAACGGCAGTTGACCGCTGCAAGGGATCAGCAGGTGTCCGTGAAACTGGGACAATAGTCAGAACGCCCCGTTGTGTCAGCTATGCGAGGGTAGGCTCAATGGTTTTCCCGCAAAAGAAGGCCAGCTAAAGGAAGGAACCATGTCCAGCAAAAACGCGTCGGCGCTCGTGCAGATCGAGCGCATCGAGGGGCGCATTCTGGTGATCCGGGGGCAGAAGGTCATCGTTGATGCCGACCTCGCCGAACTGTACGGGGTGCCGACCAAGCGGCTCAACGAACAGGTGCGGCGCAACCAGGAACGGTTTCCAGCGGATTTTACCTTTCAACTGACGGCGGAAGAGAAAACGCTGGTGGTCGCTATTTGCGACCACCTCACGAAGCTCAAGTATTCCAGTACGTTGCCTTATGCCTTTACCGAGCATGGGGCGATCATGGCAGCGGCGGTCTTGAACACGCCCTTGGCCGTCGAGGTGAGTGTGTATGTGGTGCGCGCGTTTGTGCGGCTGCGCGTGATGTTGGTGTCGAACGCAGAACTCGCGCGCAAGCTGGAACGGCTGGAACACAAGCTCGAACTGCAGGACGGCAAGCTCACCACGCACGATGAAGCCATCGCCGCCGTGCTCTCCGCGATTCGGGAACTGATGGCACCACCGGAGCCGAAGAAGCCGCCGAAGAAGCGCGGGATCGGGTTTATTACCCAGGAGGAGTGACGGGAGAACACATTCCCGGGTTACGCCGCACGCGGCTAACCCAGGCTGCGCCGTTAAATGTCACGCTTGCGTACCAAACCTTCAGGCCGGGGATGAGGTGATCACCGGGGTTTGAAACAACGCGGTGGGCGAGACCGCCGCATGCCCCGCGCGTTCGCACCCCTACGGCAAGCCGTTGACTTTCGCCGCAGTGGGACGATCCAGCGTCGTGCCATCACCCAGTTGTCCCGCATCGTTACGCCCCCAGCTCCAGACCGAGCCATCCGCTTGCTTCGCGACACTGAAGCCATACCCTCCGGCCACGTGGTTCACGTTGGCCAGCCCCATGACCGGCACCGGCGTATTACGGTTGAGGGTGGTGCCGTCGCCCAGTTGTCCGAAGCGATTGAAGCCCCAGGTCCACACCGTGCCATCCGCTTTGACCGCCAGATTGTGACTCGCGTAGCTGGCACTGAGCGTCGTCACGCCGGCAAGACTTGGCACTTGAATCGGCACGGTTTGGTCCACGAACGTGCCATCGCCTAACTGTCCATTGCCATTGTCGCCCCACGCCCAGACGGTGCCGTCGCGCTTGAGGGCCAGCGAATGCACGTTGCCTGCTGCGATCGCAATCACATCGGTGAGTCCGGTGACCTGCACCGGGACGAGTTGCTGTGAATAGGCTGCGCCGCCGTCGCCATGTTCGCCGTATATCTCCAGGCCCCATGCCCACACGCTGCCATCGCGGGTCAACGCCAGGCTGTGGTACGCGTTGGATGCGACCGCCACGACATTCGTCAGGCCGCTGACTTGCACGGGCGTGGTGCGATCCACCGTGGTGCCGTCGCCGAGCTGTCCAAACATGTTCCAGCCTGCCGCCCACAGCGTGCCGTCGCTGCGGATCGCAAAGCTTGAGCTCCAGCCGACGGCGACTGCGGTGACGTTGCTCCAGGCGCCTTGCACCGGCACTGTGGCATTCACGTTATTGCCGGTGCCCAGCTGTCCATTGGCGTTGTAACCCCAACCCCACACGGTGCCATCCTGCGCCAGCGCCAGGGAATAACCGCCGCCGGCGGCGACCACCTGGGTGCTGCCCGTCAGCCCGTTCACGAGTGCGGGAGTGGAGGTCGCACCGGCGCCCCACTGCCAGACTGTGCCGTTGGCTTGCAAGGTGAGCGCGTGCGCATTGCCTGCGGCAAGGGTTGCGGGGCCCGGAAACGGGTTCTGCGCGGCCAGCCATTCGTTGTAATCGCTGATGCCGTTGCCGTTGCTATCCACCAGCGCGATGTTGGTGCCGAACGCGTATTCTTGCGCGTTGGTCAAGCCATCGCCGTCGAAGTCGGCGACGCCGTCGGCCGGGTTGAGCGGGTTCAAGCCGGCGGTGTTAACTTCAAAGCCATCGGGCAAGCCATCGCCGTCGCTGTCCGCTGCGGCCGGATTCGTTCCGAGCGTGTACTCGGCGAGGTTGGTTAAACCGTCGCCGTCGCGATCACCATTGGCGTCGTTCAATAAGGGATTGAGACCCGAGCGGACTTCGAAGCCATCCGGCAGGCCGTCGCAATCGCTGTCGGTCACGCCGGGGTGGGTCAGGTAGGTCTGGGCTTCCGCCGCATTGGTGAGGCCGTCGCTGTCGGTGTCGGTGGTGGTGTCGCCGGGGGTGTAGATGAATCCGCCGATAGCGCAGGGGTTTGAAACAACGACATTGGCGTTGCCATCCGACATCACCACGTTGACCACTTTCAAGGTCGTGCCGTTAACAGCGGGCGGATTCAATGCCAGCATCGACACCTCCAACATCGCGCCCGAGGCCAGCAGCGCGTTGTTGGTCGTGGGGGTGACGACGACGCGGCGTTGCACCCAATTCACCGGCGCGCCGTTGACGGTTGCCTGGTACAGCGCGTTCTCGGCGGACAGTGTCACGCCGGGCAGCACGGCGCCGAGGTCCACCGAGCCTTGCGGATACTGCAAATCGAATTGCAGGGCGCGCACGTCGCCGTCGTTGGTGAGCGTGACGGGGACAGTGAGGTTGCCCGCAGCGCCGTCGTAGGGCGCGACACCCACGGCGAGGCGCGGTTGGGCGTGGGCAGTGAGCGTGGTAGCGCCCAGCAGTAGGGCCAGAATGAGCGTTTTCATGCGGGACTTCCTCGTTGTCGTCATCGTCGTTTCGGGCGGTGGTTGCAATTCATCGGTGTGTTTCGTGTTCACGGTGCCCGGTGTAAACATTATTTACTTCTGCGTGTGTTGGTTCGGCGCTCGCGTGGTCGAGCGAATGTTTTGTTTGGCTCGATTCAGACTGGGCTCGCTGGGTTTATCAACCCAGCCCACTGGACTAGCCATTGTCATCAACCAAGTTAAGAAACTCCCCGATGACCTCAGCGAGGTTGTGCGCGCCACCACACCCTGTGAACCGACTATCTTTGATTTCGATCTGAACCCAGTCACTGTCGGATCGTTTAGTCACTTGGAGTGCAACGTCGAGGTTTTCCCACGCGGTTTCACTTAGGTCAACTTTGACAATCCAGCCTGGATTATCAAGAGTCTCTATCGTCACTCCGAACGAATGTTCCCAATCCCCATTGCACTCGCGCAGGTACCACTCCTGAAGACGTTTTAGCTCATCTGACGTCCCAATCAATTTACTCATGGCAACTCATCCGGCCGTGCTGGTCGGACTCCAGGTATCCCCGCCTCTTTCACATGCGGTGTGGGGATAATGACAGGGAAGATCATGCTTTTTCTTCCCACTTCCTTCGTGCGACATTGAGGCTCTCTCGATTTGCACCGCCCGCATAATTGGGATCCGCAGATTGGACCGGATCGTCTTCCCAGCCACAGACGTCACACACCTCATATGATCCGAGTTCACTGAGCGTGCGGGATCCACAGCACGGACATGCAAGCAACTGGTCAGCAGGTGAAGTATTCATTGCTTATTCCAGTAGTTGATGCCGTCTGTCGGCCTGAACATGGTGCGTGGCGCACCGTCCGCTCCCTTCACCAAGAAGGTGTTGGCGGTCGGGTCGTAGATCAACGTATCTGCGCCCCGCGTTTTCGTGAGGGCGCCAGCCGGAGGATGTGCGGCCAAAAACTGGGCGGCTTCTACGTACTGTTTGGAGTTCGCTAGCTCTGGGAACTCCGCTGCGTGCTTTTGCCAGTGACCGAAGGCGTTCTCAACTGCCGACTTGCTCTTGGTCGCTGACCAAATTGTTCCCTTCACCCCCGACGCGCACCCCTTAATCGCGTCGCCAATCCCCGGTACAATTCCCAGGGCCGAGAAACCTACATTTGACCACTCCCCTTCGCTCGCATAGAGCAACGCGTTAGCCGCATCGGCAAACGGTCCGACCGGCCCTGCGTATCCCGCAACATCAAGCATGTTGTGAAGTGCAGACGTATCTGACGATGCAGGCGGGCCATCACGCTGTGGGTCATATCCCATGAGCCCAGGGGAGTCCGAATATCCAACCGGGTTACCAAATACATAGGTGTATGGATTCAACCCCCCACTCAACCCAATCGGATCACTCTCCAAGTACCGTCCCACACTCGGGTCATAGGTGCGGTTCACGTTGTAGTGCAGCCCGCTCTCGGCGTCGTAGTACTGCCCCGGGAACCGCAGATTGAAGTTGAAGCGCACACCGTCGCCGTCTGGGTCTTCATCCGCCCGCGTGGTGCCGAACGGATCGGAGTTCCAGGTCCAGACTGTTTTGTTGCTCTGATCCGCGATCAGCTTTGGCGTATTCAGGTGGTCGGTGTAGACATTATAGATCGCACTGCCCTTGAGCACCGCCAGCGGCTGCTCGCCGAACCACACGTATTCCTGGATCGCTGCGCCGCTTTGGTCGTACTCGCCGCGCAGGTGGCCGGCCTCGTCGTAGGCGAAGTAATGGGTGCCGTTGAGCGTGATGCCGCTGTTGATGGCGAGGTTCAGGCACACCAAGTCTTGCACGGTGATCTGGCCGTCGCCGTTGCAGTCCGCGTTGCCCGGCGCGGGTGTACCCAGAATCGCGTTGGCAATAATGGTGCGGTCCAGCGCATCGAGCACGCCGTCGCCGTTGGCGTCGCCAGGTTGCTTACTCAGATTCACGACTTTCTTCACCCGCAGGCCTTGGGTGTTGATGGCGTAGCTCGCCTGG
>JANMQQ010000250.1:0-9409 GCA_031370545.1 Gammaproteobacteria bacterium | reverse complement strand
CCTTAGAGCATGTCGGCATCAATCCTACGCGCATCGGCGTGATCAACATTCTGCGTGCGATGGGTGCGGACATCACGTTACAAAAGGAGCAGGTGGTCGGCGGTGAGCCGGTCGCGGATATCCGCGTGCGGGCTGCTCCGTTGCGCGGCATTGCAATTCCTGCAGATCAGGTGCCATTGGCTATCGACGAATTTCCAGTGCTGTTCATCGCTGCGGCCTGCGCGCAGGGAACGACGATATTGACCGGGGCCGAAGAGCTGCGCGTAAAAGAAAGTGACCGCATTCAATCCATGGCGGAAGGTTTGTTGAAGCTGGGAATCGACGCGAAGCCGACCTCGGACGGCATGATCATCCAGGGCGGCAAGCTCACGGGCGGAGTCGTGAATAGTTTTGGAGACCACCGGATTGCGATGGCATTTTCGATTGCGGCGTTACGCAGCTCAGCGGCGATTGTGGTGCACGATTGTGCGAATGTCACCACCTCGTTCCCAAGCTTTGTGAGTTTGGCGCGCAGCGCGGGATTGGATGTAAACGCACGAGTATCTGAATCATGACGGCACCCGTCATTACCGTCGATGGACCGGGCGGGGTCGGCAAAGGCACGATCTGCCGCATTGCGGCGCAGCGTTTGGGCTGGCACATGCTCGACAGCGGTGCATTGTATCGATTGGTCGCGCTGGCCGCGCAACGTCACGGCTTAAGCTGGGACAATGAACCCGCCTTAGTGCCGCTGGCGGGTCACTTGGACATACAGTTTTCCAGCGATATCAGTGGTAATGAGTCCCGCGTATTGCTGGAAGGTGAAGATGTTACCGACGCAATTCGCACCGAAGAATGTGGGGCGGGCGCATCACAGGTAGCGGTATTACCCGGCGTGCGTGCCGCCCTGCTGGATCGACAGCATGTGTTCCGCGAACCCCCCGGCTTGGTGGCTGACGGGCGTGACATGGGCACCGTGGTTTTCGCTGATGCACCATTGAAAATCTTTCTGACGGCAGCACCAGAAGAACGTGCACGACGTCGCTTTAAACAGTTGAAGGAAAAGGGGATCGGTGTTAATTTTGCAACCCTTTTAGAGGAGATCGCTGCGCGCGACGCGCGTGACAGTCAACGTAATGCGGCTCCGTTAAAACCCGCTCCCGATGCTGTGATCGTCGATACTTCGATGCTCTCCATCGAACAAGTTGTGGAGCAGGTTTTGACATTATGTCGCGAACGTTTGATGGTGCGTTGTTGATCTGCGTTCCGGATACCGTTAACCGGAAATTTGTAGATCGAGTGCGGTGATCAAAATGTTGTCCAACTAACCAAACGGCTAAGGGTATATTTTCGTGATGATTGAAAGTTTCAAAGACATGTTTGAAGCGAGTCTGCTTAAAACCAAGTTGCGCCCCGGTGCAATTTTAACCGGTATTGTGGTGCATGTAGGCACGGATTCCGTGGTGGTCAACGCCGGACTCAAGTCCGAAGGCGTGATTCCCATTCAGCAGTTTTTCAATGAACGCGGCATTACCGATATCAAAGTCGGCGACAGTGTTGAAGTGGCGCTGGATACGGTAGAAGACGGATTTGGATCGACGGTGTTGTCGCGCGAAAAAGCCGTGCGTGCGCAGTCGTGGATCACGTTGGAAAAAGCCTTCGAAGGCAAAGATACGGTCAAGGGTATTATCAGCGGCAAGGTCAAGGGCGGCTTCACAGTCGACATCGCGGAAATTCGCGCGTTCCTGCCCGGCTCGCTGGTCGATGTGCGTCCGGTGCGCGATTCGTCGTATCTGGAAGGCAAAGAGTTGGAGTTCAAGGTCATCAAGATCGACCGCAAGCGCAACAACGTGGTGGTCTCACGGCGCGCAGTGGTCGAAGCGGAGTCCAGCGAAGAACGTCAGACGCTGATCGACAAATTGCAGGAAGGCCAGGTCGTCAAGGGTGTGGTGAAGAATCTCACCGATTACGGCGCCTTCATCGACTTGGGCGGTATCGACGGCTTGTTGCACATCACCGACATGGCGTGGAAGCGCGTCAAGCATCCCAGCGAAGTGGTGCAGATCGGCCAGGAGATCGACGTCAAGGTATTGAAGTTCGATCGTGAACGCACACGCGTTTCGCTTGGCTTGAAGCAGATGGGCGAAGATCCGTGGGAGGATTTGGCACGCCGTTACCCAGTCAATACCCGCCTGTTCGGCAAGATCACCAATATCGCCGACTACGGCTGCTTCGTGGAAATCGAAGACGGCGTGGAAGGCTTGGTGCACGTTTCCGAAATGGATTGGACCAACAAGAACATTCATCCTTCCAAAGTCGTGCAGTTGGGCGATGAAGTTGAAGTGATGGTGCTGGATATCGACGAAGAGCGTCGCCGTATTTCACTGGGCATGAAGCAGTGCCAGTCGAATCCGTGGGAAGCGTTCGGTGCGACTCATAACAAGGGCGACAAGATCAGCGGCAAGATCAAGTCGATCACCGACTTCGGCATCTTCGTCGGCCTCGACGGCAACATCGACGGCTTGGTGCATCTGTCAGATATTTCATGGAATACACCGGGCGAAGAAATCATTCGCAACTACAAGAAGGGTGACGAGATTGAAACCGTCATCCTGGCAGTCGATCCGGAACGCGAACGCATCTCGTTGGGCGTCAAGCAAATGGACAAGGATCCGTTCTCGGCCTTCGTCGCTGAAAACCCCAAGGGCACGCGCGTCAAAGGCACGGTAACGGAAGTTGATGCGAAGGGTGCGGTGATTCGTTTGGCAGAAGGTGTTGAAGGCCACTTGCGTGCTGCCGAAATTGGACCGGAACGCATCGACGATGCGCGCACGGCACTCAAGGTCGGTGACGAAGTTGAAGCCAAGTTCACCGGTGTTGACAAAAAGAATCGCACCATCACCTTGTCGATCAAGGCTAAGGATACGGACGAAGAAGCGGAAGCCATTCAGGGTTATCGGGCGGGCTCTCCTTCCACGAGCACCTTGGGTACCTTGGGCGACTTGCTGAAGGAACAGATGAGCAATCGTCGGGAGTAGTTGCGAGACTACAGGTGACATAACGCGGGAAACACGCGATGACCAAATCGGAATTAATCGAAGCGATCGGCCGTAAGCAAGCGCAGTTGCCGTCCAAGGACGTTGAGCTGTCGGTCAAGACGCTTATTGAGCAACTGGCTCAGGCGCTGGCGACGGGGGAGCGCATCGAGATTCGCGGATTTGGAAGTTTCAGTTTGCATTTTCGCCCACCCCGTATCGGGCGCAATCCGAAAACGGGGGAAGCGGTGGCCTTGTCCGGCAAGTATGTGCCGCACTTCAAACCCGGCAAGGAATTGCGGGAGCGGGTCATCAGCAGTATCGACATTCCTATTCAACCGGTGTGATTGGATGGGATGAGTAAAACTAAAGAGGCCAATTTTGGCCTCTTTTTTATTTGTGGCAGATCGGTCAGCTGTCGCGTGCAGGGTTAACGATGATAAATGCACGACCCCAAATTATTGTTGCCTTGGACTTCGCTGATGTAGGTCAGGCGCGTAATTTGGTCGCGCAACTCGATCCACAACGCTGTCGTCTTAAAGTAGGTAAAGAGCTGTTCACTCACGCCGGGCCCGCCATCGTTTCCGAGTTGCGTATGCGCGGATTCGAGGTGTTTTTGGACCTGAAATTTCATGACATCCCCAACACCGTGGCGCGCGCTTGTCAGGTTGCAGCCGACTTGGGTGTGTGGATGGTGAACGTGCATGCCAGCGGTGGCCGCAAGATGTTGGAGGCGGCGCGCGCTGCATTAAGCGGAGATCGAGCTCCCATATTAATTGCGGTTACGGTATTGACCAGTCTGGATGTCTCCGATCTCAAGGATATCGGTTGGTCGGGTAGCGTGGAAGATAACGTCGTACGGTTAGCTGAATTGACCCGTGCTGCCGGTTTGGATGGTGTGGTGTGTTCCCCGCGCGAGGTAGCCTTGCTGCGCGCTCGATGTGGCCCGGATTTTCAGTTGGTTACTCCCGGCATCCGTCCGGCCAGCGCCGCGATGAATGATCAAAGTCGAACTCTGACCCCTCGGCAGGCGCTCGATGCAGGGGCTAATTACTTAGTGATTGGTCGTCCGATCACCGCAGCGGAAAATCCGTTGGCGGCGCTGGCTGCAATCGAAGCTGAGATCGCTGCCGAACGCGTGGGTTAATTGCTGTAGAGAGTTGTTGCAGCAAGCTCGATTGTGCGAAACTACGGCGCTTCAGAATGAGTTAAATTCGAAGCACTCTTTGCACTCTTTAATCAAACCCGTTGTTGGTTAACATACAGATCAATCTTACCAGATGACCAATACTATTCCTTCTGACATCAAACCTTTGCAGCCTTATTATCAAGATGAGGAACTTGACCTGGTCGATCTGTGGCTGGTGATGACCCGGCGTCGCACGCTGTTTTTTGGCATCTTGGCGAGCGCGATGGTGTTCGCGATTGCGTTGATCGTCTTGATGCCTCCGGTGTATGAGAGCCGCGCGGTGGTTCAAATCGGACATGTGGGCGGCATCGGCAAAGAAGGGGGTATTACTTCGGTCGAGCCGAGCGGAGTCCTGGTCGAGCGCTTGAATGAAGAATACCGGGTCAACGACACATCGGAAGGCAAGCGCGATTTCCCGTTGATTGCGAACGTGGCGCTCAACAAGGGCCAGCAAGATATCGTAACCATTACTGCGCGGGCGCACTCGATTGAAGATGCGCAGCGTTATCTCACCACCGTCGTTGGGAAAATACAGCGTGAACACGAGCAATGGATGCAAGAAGCCGTCAAGCAACAACATACCCGGCTGGATTTATTGGGTGATCGCATGACGCTTTCCCACCAACATATGCAGGCGTTGAACGACAGCATCGCCAAATTGAAAGCTAGTAACCCGCTGCAGGCCGCTGTGTTGCTACAGGAGAAAAGCAAATTTTTGCAGGAATTACCTAGCATGGAGCAGGAGCAAGCGCTGTTAAATTTGAGTCTGTCGCGCTTGCAGACGTTGCCAACGCGCTTTTTGCGTGAGCCTACCTCACCGATTTCACCGGAGCGGCCGCGACCCGTGTTGTACCTTTCACTCGCGCTGATCATCGGGGTCATGGGCGGAATCATGGCAGTATTTATCGCCGAATTTGTCACCAATGCGCGCCGACGTTTACGCGCGCCTGTCACGTCCTGATCCCTATGCGGCTGCTACCCGTCATACTTTCCGGTGGTTCGGGTTCACGCTTGTGGCCGTTGTCGCGTGAACATTATCCCAAGCAATTACTACCCTTAATTGATGATGCGACCTTGTTGCAGCAGACCGTAGCGCGGCCTGAAGGTGTTACTGCGATTGCCAGCGATATCGAATTAGTCGCGCCGGTTATTGTGTGCAACGTTGAACATCGCTTTTTGATTGCTGAGCAATTACGCCAGGTTGGCAAACGCCCCAGCGCAATTATGCTTGAGCCGACCGGTCGCAACACGGCGCCAGCCTTGACATTAGCGGCTCTGGCGGCGGTAGCGCGCAATGATGATCCGGTGTTGCTGGTCATGGCTGCGGATCACGTGATCCAGAAGCTTGACATTTTTCATCGTGCCGTCGTAGCCGGTGCAAAGTTGGCGCAGCAGGGCACGTTGGTGACGTTCGGCATCGTGCCCTCACAAGCTGAAACCGGCTATGGCTACATCCGGCGTGGTGCGCCGGTAAAAGACACCTCCGCATACATCATCCAGGCATTTGTCGAAAAACCCAATAAAGCCACCGCTGAGGGCTATCTGGCGAGTGGTGAATATTTCTGGAACAGCGGCATGTTCATGATGCGCGCGTCAGTGTGGTTGGCGGCGATTCAACAGTTTCAGCCCAAGATTTACGCGAGCTGTGAGCTGGCCTATCGGCAAGGGCGTGCCGACATGGATTTTTTCCGTCTCGATGAAGCCGCATTTGCACAATGTCCCAGTGACTCCATCGACTATGCCGTGATGGAAAAGCTGACTGCAGGCAGTACGCCCAATCCAAAAATTACCGGTACGGCAGTGATTCCGTTGGATGCAGGTTGGTCCGACATTGGTGCCTGGTCGTCGCTTTGGGAAGTCAAGACCCACGACCCGCAGGGCAACGTCATCGGCGGCGATGTATTCGCGCAGAATTGTACCAATAGTTATCTGGCATCACACAGCCGTTTGCTCGCCTGCGTGGGTGTTGACAATTTAATCGTGGTGGAAACCTCCGACGCGGTTTTGGTGGCCAACAAAGACAAGGCGCAGGACGTCAAGAAAGTCGTTGAGTGGCTCAAGGCGCAGGGTCGCCCGGAAGGGCAAACTCATCAACGCGTTTATCGGCCGTGGGGCAGTTACGAAAGCGTGGTGGATGGAGCGCGCTTCCAGGTCAAACGTATCGTCGTGAATCCCGAAGCGGCATTGTCTTTGCAGATGCATCATCATCGCGCCGAACACTGGATTGTGGTTACTGGCACCGCGCGTGTGACGCGTGGTGAAGAGGTATTCTTGCTCAGTGAAAATCAGTCGACTTATATTCCGTTGGGAACCACCCACCGTCTTGAAAATCCGGGCAAAGTTCCCTTGGAAATGATTGAAGTGCAGTCCGGCAGCTATCTTGGCGAGGATGACATCGTGCGTTTCTCCGATCAATACGGCCGCTCACCCTCCTGATTGTAATCGTTGAATTCTCCTGTTGTTCACGTAAAATCGCGGCTCTGAAATTCGGCGCTCGCATCTTTTGATTTATACAGAGGACATCCATGGCCACCGCACATTTATTTACTTCTGAATCCGTTTCGGAAGGGCACCCCGACAAAGTTGCGGACCAAGTGTCCGACGCAATCCTCGACGCGATCATCGCGGAAGATCCCAAAGCGCGCGTTGCGTGCGAAACCTTGTGCAAAACCGGCATGGTTATCATCGCTGGTGAAATTACCACCAGCGCATGGGTTGACATGCAAAGCATTGTGCGTCAGACCGTCAAAGAGATCGGCTATAACAGCTCCGAGATGGGTTTCGACTGGGAGTCGTGCGCGGTCTTGACAGCCATCGACAAGCAGTCGGCGGATATCGCGATGGGCGTGGATGAAACTAAGGACCACGAACAGGGTGCCGGTGATCAAGGCTTGATGTTCGGTTATGCCAGCAACGAGACCGATGTGTTGATGCCTGCCCCCATTTGCTACGCGCATCGTCTGGTGAAGCGTCAAGCGGAAGTGCGCAAGAGCGGCGCATTAAAATTTCTGCGTCCCGATGCCAAGAGCCAGATCACGTTCCGTTATGAAGGTAGCAAGCCCGTGGGCATTGACGCCGTGGTGCTGTCCACGCAGCACACGCCCGATGTGTCATACACCTTGCTGCGCGAAGCGGTCATGGAAGAAATTATCAAGCCCGTGCTCCCCGCAGAATGGTTGAGCAAGGACACACGTTTTTACATTAACCCGACCGGCCGGTTCGTGATCGGCGGCCCGGTGGGCGATTGTGGTTTGACCGGTCGCAAGATCATCGTGGATTCTTACGGCGGTATGGCGCGTCACGGCGGTGGCGCATTCTCCGGTAAAGATCCTTCCAAAGTAGATCGCTCGGCGGCCTATGCCGGACGTTATGTGGCAAAGAATCTGGTCGCGGCCGGTCTGGCGGATCGCTGTGAAATTCAAATCTCCTACGCCATTGGCGTGGCCGAGCCGACCTCGATCACCATTGAAACGTTTGGTACTGAAAAAGTCCCGCATGACCGCATCGTTGCGCTGGTGCGCAAGCATTTTGACCTGCGCCCGCGCGGCATCGTCAAAATGCTGGATTTGCTGAAACCGATTTATAAGGCCACGGCGGCGTATGGTCATTTTGGCCGTGAAGAGCCGTCATTCACCTGGGAACGCACCGATAAAGCGGCGCTGTTGCGCAGCGAAGCCGGCCTGAAATAGATCCAACAAGGAATCACGAACATGGCAACACCTGCTGCGAAAAATCTCGCACTCGATTACAAAGTCGCCGACATGAAACTGGCGGCTTGGGGCCGCAAGGAAATCCAGATTGCCGAGCATGAAATGCCCGGGCTGATGGCCTTGCGTGAAGAATACAAAGGCAAGTATCCACTCAAAGGCGCGCGCATCACCGGCTCGTTGCACATGACGATTCAGACTGCCGTGTTGATTGAGACGTTAGCCGATCTGGGGGCGCAAGTGCGCTGGGCATCGTGCAATATTTATTCGACGCAGGATCATGCGTCGGCGGCGATTGCTGCTGTTGGCATTCCGGTATTCGCGTGGAAGGGTGAGACGCTCGAAGAATACTGGTGGTGTACCGAGCAGGCGCTGGCGTGGGCGGATGGCAAAGGCCCAAACATGATTCTGGATGACGGCGGCGACGCCACCATGCTGGTGCACAAAGGTGCGGAGTACGAGGCCAACGGCGCGGTGCCCGATGCAGACGCAAATGCCAACGAAGAATGGAAAGTGTTTCTCGGCCTCTGCAAGCGCAGTCTCGCGGCGAGCCCAAAAAAATGGACGAATGTTGCAGCCGGTATCCACGGCGTAACCGAAGAAACCACCACCGGCGTGCATCGTTTGTATCAGATGCAGGAGCGCGGTGAGTTGCTGTTCCCGGCGATGAACGTCAATGACTCCGTCACCAAATCCAAATTCGACAACTTGTACGGCTGCCGCGAATCGCTGCTCGACGGCATCAAGCGCGCGACCGATGTGATGATCGCCGGAAAAATTTGCGTGGTGCTCGGCTATGGCGACGTGGGCAAGGGTTGCGCGCAGGCGTTTCGCGGCATGGGTGCCACGGTGTGGGTCACCGAAATTGATCCCATCTGCGCGCTGCAAGCGGCGATGGAAGGGTACCGGGTCGTGACCATGGATGACGCCGCCAGCCAGGGCAATATCTTCGTAACCGCTACCGGCAATGTGCACGTGATCAATCACAATCATATGAAGGCGATGAAGAACGAAGCCATCGTGTGCAACATTGGGCACTTCGATTCCGAAATCGAAATCGCCGCGCTGGAAAAATACGAGTGGGATGAAATCAAACCGCAGGTCGATCACGTCATCTTTCCAGACGGCAAGAAAATTACCATTCTCGCCAAGGGCCGTTTGGTGAACCTGGGTTGCGCGACCGGTCACCCCAGCTTCGTGATGTCCGCGTCATTCACCAACCAGACCATGGCGCAGATTGAACTGTTCAACCATTACAAGAACTACGAGAACAAGGTTTACATTCTGCCCAAGACGCTCGACGAGAAAGTCGCGCGTTTGCATCTGGCGAAAATCGGCGTGAATCTCACGCGCCTGAGCAAAGAGCAGGCTGAGTATATTGGTGTGCCGGCGGACGGTCCGTACAAGCCGAACCACTATCGCTACTGACGCTTCACTCCTTGTTTCCGCCCGTGCCGCCTCCGGTCAGGTGCTGCTGTGCCAGAGCCGCGGCGCCCATC
>JANMQQ010000249.1:0-1814 GCA_031370545.1 Gammaproteobacteria bacterium | reverse complement strand
CAGGACAGAAAGTCCGCGTAATTTACGAACAGGTGTTGGAGCGCATTCCGCGCCATTTGGAAGCCGTGCAGTATTTGCAAAAAAGCGGGCGTTAAACCTAGGTTGTGTTGACATTTACCGAAGCCAAATGAGAGCACCTACGAAAGACAGCATGCTCAAGTAATTCGTTGCCAATTTCTCGTAGCGAGAAAAGACTCTACGATAGTGTTTCATCTTGCCAAAGAAGCACTCGATCAAGTGACGCTCCTTGTACAAATCTTCATCGTAGGGACGCTGCACAGTGCGGTTGACCTTGGGCGGAATGACCGCCTCCATCTGGTTTTCCCGCAGGGTATCCAGCAGTGCGTCGGCGTCGTAGCCTTTGTCTGCCAACAACGCCCCGGCCTGGATCCCAGCAAGCAAATTCGCCGCTTGGCCAATATCGGATTCCTGTCCGCCGGTGAGTATGAATCGCAGCGGCCCGCCCAAGGCATCCGTTAAGGCGTGGACTTTCGTCGAGAACCCGCCCCGGGAGCGCCCGAGTGCGTGTTCTTGCGCGCTGTTTTTTTTGCCCCAGCCGCACACGCATGCGCTCGCACCACCGTGCTGTCCATCAACACATGCTGCAGATCGGCGTCCGCAGCAACATGAGCTAACAATCCAGTCCACACGCCATGCTCACTCCAGCGGGAAAAGCGCTTGAATATACTATTCCAACCTCCATACGTCGAAGGCAACAGTCGCCACTGGGCGCCGCTGCGTAGGATCCACAACACCGCCTCCACAAACTGTCTACACCCACGTTCATTCCCAACATAAACACGCGGGTGACTCCTCAAATAATCCCGGATCGTTTCCCATTGCTTGTCCGTAAGCTTGATCCGACTCATCGTTTCGTTGCAGCCTCTATGTGAACAGCGCCTTCTATCCCATAGATGAATTTAGAATGTCAACACAACCTAGAGCCTGTTCCAAATCTTTTTGAATTTTAAAGTGGACCCCGTAAGCTGCCGGGATGAGAAAGAAACACTACATCAGCGATGTCAGCGAAGAGCAATTTAACAAGGTCAAGCCGTTACTTGAAAGTGCAAGAAAGAAAACGCGGCCTCGGCAAGTCGATTTATACGACGTATTTTGCGCGATTCTGTATGTTCTTAAAAGTGGCTGCCAATGGGACCTGTTACCGGGTGATTTTCCTGCGAAGAGCACGGTATATCACTACTTCAAATTATGGAAAGAAAAGCCATCGGCGGAGGAACCAAGCCTGCTTGCGCAGGCTTTAAAAAAATGCGGTTGGCGAGGCCCGTATGAACAATGGACGGAGCGAGCACACCACCTTCCTGATCGTCGATAGCCCAAGCGTCAAAAACACCGATACGGCAGAATACAAAGGCTATGACGCGGGCAAGAAAATATCAGGCATCAAACGCCATATCGCGGTTGACACACAAGGTCTGCCCCAGGCCATTGCTGTCACGACCGCCGATGTGACCGATAGAAAAGGTGCTCTGGAAGCCTTCCGGTTGAACAAGCCATCGTTATCATCGGTGGTCAATGTACTCGCCGATGGCGGTTATACCGGGGAACCTTTCGCAGATAGCGTGCGCGAACTACTGGGAGCCTCCGTCGAAATAGCCAAACGCAGCGAACTGCACACCTTTGCTGTCATGCCAAAACGTTGGGTCGTCGAACGCTCTTTTGCCTGGCTTGAAAAATGTCGGAGACTTTGGAAAAACTGCGAACGACAACTTAACACCAGCCTACAGTTTGTGAATCTGGCTTTCCTCGTGTTGCTCTTGAGAAGAACTCAGAAAGATTTGGAATAGGCTCTAAGA
>JANMQQ010000208.1:0-10699 GCA_031370545.1 Gammaproteobacteria bacterium | reverse complement strand
CCTTAGTACCATGTCGAGACTTTTTAAGCTGTTCTCCTCGCGTGCCACCCTGCGGCGTCAGCTTTCCTTCACGTTCATGGCCGGGGTGTTGTGTCTCGCCGTGATTTCATCGTTGACGACTTCTTATCTGGCGAGCGGGCGCCTGCGGGAAAGCTTGCTTATGGACGGTGCGCTGATGACCGAGAACTTCGCGGCGCGCACCGGCAACCGGCTGGCATTGCTGTATGGGGCGCCCGACAACGCCAACGATGAGGCAAACATCACCGTGGCATTTCCCGATGTCATGAGCGTGAAGCTGTACACCCACGACAAGGTTGGTTTGCTAGCTCGCGCCAAAGAAAATATTACGCAGTGGGAGCCAGACCCGGCTGCGCTTTGGCCGTCCGCCGGGGCCAAGCTTCAGCATGAAACAGCGGAGCTGTTGTATTTCATGGCGCCAGTGCACGCCGTGCACAACGATCAAGCGGAAACCCCGTTCGCCGAAATGCCAACCCAAGAGTTGCTCGGCTACGCGCAGGTCGCCATCGGCAAGATGCGCCTGAGCACGAATCAAACCAGAATTTTCCTCGACAACGTGGCTGTTTCTTTGCTACTCGCCGCCGTGTTGCTGCTGTTGTTACAGATCTTGATTACGCGCATGACCACGCCTTTGGGAGAGCTTTCCGATGCCATGCAGCGGGCGGGCGCGGGCGCGGCTGGTTTACGCGCCAAGCCGGGCGGCCCGGCCGACATCATCGACATGGCGAAGGTTTTCAACCAGATGATGCAGGCGCTGGAGGAGCGTGATCGCATCTTGCGGCAGAAGAATGAAATACTCGAGCGCGAAGTGGCGCAGCGCGAGTCGGCGCAACGGCAGTTGTCCGAAAGTCAGGAACGTTTCGAACTGGCGGTGCGCGGCTCCAGCGACGGCATATGGGATTGGGATATTCAAACCAACCAGGTTTATTTCTCCCCGCCCTGGAAGCGCCAGTTAGGTTACGAAGATCATGAAATCCCGAACCGGTTTGAAGAGTGGGAAAACCGTCTGCATCCCGAGGATCATCAACGTGCATTGGATATTCTCAAGGCGTATGTTGCGGGCTCGATGCCGGATTACGCTCTTGAGCATCGCTTGCGGCATAAAGACGGCAGCTACCGCTGGATTCTCTCGCGCGCCGCGATGGTCCGCGATGCCTCCGGCAAGCCCATGCGCATGGCTGGCTCGCACACCGACATCACCGCGCGTATGCAAATGGAGGAGGAGCTGCGCGCGGCACGCGATGCCGCGTTGGAAGCGGCGCGACTCAAGGCGGCATTTCTTGCCAATATGAGCCATGAGCTGCGCACGCCTTTAAACGGCGTGCTCGGTATGCTCGACTTGTTGCGCACGTCGCCGCTGGGCGTCGAGCAACGCGAATACGCCGAGATTGCCTATCGTTCGGGCGACACGCTGTTGACGTTGATCAATGACGTATTGGATTTTTCCAAGATTGAATCCGGGCACATGAAACTGGAGCAGACGCCGTTCGACGTGCGTCAGCTTCTGGAAGAAGCGATGGAAGCCATCGCCTTGCGCGCCTCTGCCAAGGGAGTGGAATTAAGCGGCATGATTGCGCCAGATTTGCCGCGCACGCTGAGCGGCGATCCTACCCGGCTGCGGCAAATCTTGATCAACCTGTTGGGTAACGCGGAAAAGTTTACCAGCCACGGCGAGATTTTCGTAAGTGTCGCGCATTTGCAAGATCACGACGGGCAGTTATGTTTACGCTTTGACGTGATGGATACCGGCATCGGTATTGCACCCGAAGCACAGGCGTGCCTGTTCAAGTCGTTCGTGCAGGCCGACGATTCCACCACGCGCCGTTTCGGCGGCACCGGTTTAGGGCTCGCCATCGTCAAGGGGCTGGTCGAGGCCATGGGCGGTGAGATCGGACTCATGAGCGAGCCGGGGCGCGGTAGCCTGTTTTGGTTTACCGTTTGCCTGCAACGCGTCGCCGCAGAGGCGGCGGATATCTCCGACGCGCGTCTGCATGGCCTGCGCGCATTGATTGTCAGCAGCAACGCCAATCAACGCATGGCGCTGCAGCATCTACTGACCAATTTCGACATGTGTCACGACCAGGCTCTGGATGCTGCTGAAATGTCCGTTAAATTGCATGCCGCGTCGGGTCAAGGCGAAAAATACGCTGTCGTGCTTCTGGATACGCCCACGGTGGCGGAAAATATTCCACACGAGATTGCACGCAGTGGCGCGCAGCTGCTGGTGTTGATTCCTTTTGGCCAGAGTCGCGCGGCCATCCCCGGTGTGCACACGGTGACCAAGCCGTTACGGCGCCATTCCCTGCATGACGCGCTACTGCGCAGTCTAGACCTGGCGCCACCGTCGATCGTGCACGCGGACGCATCCTGCAGACCCGCATTGCCGAGACATCGCATCCTGGTGGTGGAAGACAACAAGATCAATCAACAGGTGATCGTGGGCATGCTTAACAGTCTTGGCCAGAGCGTGGATGTGGCGGAGAACGGCCGTCTCGCGCTGGAAGCGCTGGAGCGCGCGTCGTATCACCTGGTGTTTATGGATTGCCAGATGCCGGTGATGGACGGTTATCAGGCGACCCGGCGTATCCGGGAAAATGAAAGCCAGGCGTGGTGCGCTGAACATGGCGCGTGCCCAATGACTACCCCGCGCCTTCCTGTCATCGCCTTGACCGCCGACGCCACGGAAGAAGCGGTGAGTCGATGCCTCGCCGACGGTATGGATGACCACCTTGCAAAACCTGTGACGACCGACGCGGTGCGAAAAAAACTGCTGCGTTGGTTAAAGTTGGAGAGCGAGGTTCAGCCGCCGGAATCTTCTGTGATACCGGACGCGGTCAACCCGCCGGTTGTCGGCCGTCCTCCGGCGGTGGATGCAAACAAGCTGTCCGAGTTGACGCAAATCATGGGCGCGAACATGAGTGAGTTTATAGGCGCATTTCTCGAGGATATGTCTACGCGCCTTGGCGAAATCACGACGGCACTGTCCGGCGGCCGGTTTGAAGATGCGCGCAAAATCGCGCATACCTTGAAAGGCAGTAGCGGCAATATCGGCGCATCCACGCTGGCCGGATTGCTGGTGGATATTGAAGCGGGCTGCCGTGCCGAAGTGGCCGATGAAGCGCGTGACGCCTTGACGGTGGCTGAACAGGAGGCGGTGCGGGTACGCGTGGAATTAACGCGCTTCAAGCGGTCGTGAACCAAGCGCCGAGAAACATTGCGATTAGCTAGCGCCGCAATTCCCATAACGCCATTTTACCCAGATCCTGAAATCCCAGTTTGCGAAACACCGTGTAACCCATCGGCATGGCTTGTACGGTTGCCGTGGTGCAGCCGCGCTGGCGGGCTTCGTTGAGTGCGATGGAAATTAATGTTGAGCTCAGCCCCTGCGCTTGCGCGCTGGGCAGCGTGGCGACGCAATATACGCCGCAGTTGCCGTTGTGTTCCAGCAGCATCACGCTCGACATCGGTTCGCCCGCCACGCGCGCAACGTAAAAGCGTGCGCCCGGATCGTCCACGCGGCGCAACGCCGCGCGAAACGACGATCCACGCAGCTCATAGGCTTCTTCGTTCAGTGTTGCGACCGTGCCGAGATTCTTGGTGGCTGCCCAATCAAAGTGCGGCGGAAGTTCAAAAGAAAAATTGTCGAGCTCGCGCGCCATGGCGATCGGTGCGCCATCAAATTTATGACCATGCTGCGCAAGAAAGGCGGCGGCGTCTTCGGCACCGGGCATCAGCCACACGGTCCATGCGCGCACACCCGCGCGCAAATAATGCCGATCCATTTCCGGATAAACTTTTTTCAAATCGTCAAGCTGATCGTATGCGACCGAATTAAAAATCGAACGCTCCGGAGTGTCGGGCACCAGACTGGCCACAACGCCGGGGTATTCAAGCACGCTCGATGCGGGGGCCGCATGTCCCAGCACCGCGACAAACGCCTTAAGGCTCTCGTGCAACAAGTTTGATGCAATGCGAACGTCCATCCGTTTTCCAGCTTCTCCGAATAAATTTTTATAGTCGATAGAATTGAAGTTAATCGCATGCGTTCACGAGCGTCAATGAGCGCGCGCTCGCGGTGTCGGACGCAAGCGTTGCTTCAAACCGCAATCGCCTGGCGTCACGCAGCACTCCGCACCGAAGTTGGCTGAACGGATGCACTGGCTTGGACGCGAAATAACGCGTGCATGCGGCGTCACAATTCTGGGTGAAAACGACCAAAACCATCGAGGCGCCCCAATTTCAAGAATATAAAAACAATATATTTCATGTATTTATATAGTTGTTGATAATGATTCTTATTTGCATTAAGATTTGTGGCATCAGTCATGGGACGTCACAGCTCCCTGATTTACGAAAATCACCAGCACCCACTCAACAAGGAACCATCATGAGCATTCCGGCCCCCAGGTACTCAGTAGTTAATATCGTAGCCGCTGCCGTTCTCGGAGCGGGCATCGCATTTGCGTCGTCGTTGCTGGCGGACGATTCGCACCGCGCGGACGCTGCGCCGGGCGGTGACGAAGTCGTCGTGTACAGCGCGCGTAATGAGCAGTTGATAAAGCCGATGTTCGATGCCTACACCAAGGAAACCGGAGTCAAGATCAAGTTCATCACCGACAAAGAAGGCCCGTTGATGCAGCGACTCAAAGCCGAGGGGGCAGGTACGCCAGCGGATATTTTGCTCACCGTCGATGCCGGTAATTTGTGGCAGGCGCGCCAGATGAATTTACTGAAGCCGGTAAAATCAACGGTGCTTGAGGCCAATATCCCGTCGCATCTGCGTGACGCCGATAATTACTGGTTCGGCCTTTCGGTGCGTGCCCGGACGATTGTCTATAACA
The DNA here is from genome assembly GCA_031370545.1 of Gammaproteobacteria bacterium. GTDB lineage: Bacteria > Pseudomonadota > Gammaproteobacteria > SG8-11 > SG8-11 > UBA6921. The sequence goes on along the minus strand of JANMQQ010000208.1, from coordinate 5,840 downwards.
CCCAGCGCGTGAAACCCGAGCAGCTCAGCACCTACGAAGATCTCGCCGACCCGAAGTGGAAAAAGCGCCTGTGCCTGCGCACTTCGAAGAAGGTTTATAACCAGTCGCTGGTCGCAATGATGATCGCCGAACACGGTGAGCAAAAAACCGAAGACCTGGTGCGCGGCTGGGTTGCCAACCTCGCTACCGATGTTTTTCCCGATGACGTGAAGATGATGCAAGCCATTGCTGCTGGCCAGTGCGATGTAGGCATTGTCAACACCTATTACTTCGGCCGCCTGTTGGCGAAGAACCCTAAACTGCCGCTCAAATTGTTCTGGCCCAATCAGGCGGGGAACGGTGTGCACGTGAATGTTTCTGGCGCGGGAGTAACGGCGCACGCCAAGCATGAGGCCGCTGCCGTGAAATTGCTGGAATGGTTGTCGACACCTAAAGCACAAAGCATGTTTGCCGATGTGAATCTGGAATATCCGGTGAACCCTGCGGTGCCGCCCGCCGCCGCAGTCGCTGCGTGGGGCACATTTAAACAAAACCCCATCAACGTCGCCAAGGCCGGTGAATTACAAACGGCCGCCGTGAAGTTGATGGATCGCGCAGGTTACAAGTAGGAATGAAAAACCCGACGGCGGGAATGGTCATGTCCCGCCCTTTTTCCATACGCTGGCAGGACATTGCCGCGCGCGGTTGGACGCTCGCGGCGGCGGCGATTGCGCTGTTGGTCCTGATTCCGGTCGGCGTGGTGATGTCGTCGCTGTGGATGCCCGCGCCCGACGTCTGGCCGCACCTGACGGCACACGTGTTACCGGAATTATTGCGTAACACGTTCTGGTTGGTGCTCGGTGTTGGCATCGGTGTGTCGGTGCTCGGTGTGAGCCTTGCATGGCTCACCGCCATGTGTGAATTTCCCGGGCGCCGGTTGTTTTCATGGGCGCTGATGTTGCCCATGGCGATTCCTGCCTACGTGTTGGGTTTTGTGTTCATCGGCCTGCTCGATTTCACCGGGCCGGTGCAGACCGCGCTGCGTGGCTGGTTTGGTGAGTTCCCGTTCCCCGCGATCCGGTCGCACGGCGGCGTCATTTTGGTGATGACGTTGACACTGTACCCCTACGTTTATCTCATCGCGCGCAATGCATTTTTGACCCAGGGTAAACGCACCCTGGAAGTTGCCCAGTCGCTCGGCTTGTCGCGGCGCGCCGGGTTCTTTCGAGTGGCCCTGCCGATGGCGCGGCCGTGGATTGCGGGCGGCGTGATGCTGGCAATCATGGAAACCTTGGCCGACTTCGGCACCGTTGCCGTGTTTAATTACGACACCTTCACCACCGGCATTTACAAAGCCTGGTACGGGCTGTTCTCGTTGCCCGCCGCATCGCAACTGGCATCGCTGTTGGTGATGTTGGTATTCGCATTGATCCTGATCGAGCAATATACGCGCGCGCGCAAACGCTACACATCCACCGGCCGACATACCGACGCTCGCGACCGAATTAAGCTGCACCGCGCCGCCCGCTGGAGCGCGACATGGTATTGCGTGCTAGTGGCGTCCATCGCGTTTGTTGTTCCATTGCTGCAACTCATCGACTGGGCGCTGAGTGTTTACCAGTCCGATCTGGACGCGCGTTATTTTGAATTCCTGCTGCATTCGATTGCGCTCGGGGCCATTGCTGCGGTGATCGCAGCAGCGGTTGCGCTGACGTTATCCTATGCCGCGCGCCACAGCCGCACGGGACGTACACGCTGGCTAACACGCGTGGCGAATTTGGGGTATGCGTTGCCGGGGCCGGTGCTTGCGGTTGGAACCTATATTCCAATCACGTGGCTGGATACTCATGTTGCGGAATGGATGCACGCGGCATTCGGAATTGAGGTCGGGCATTTACTGCAAGGCACGCTGCTCACCATGTTGGCGGCTTACACCGTGCGCTTCATGGCGGTGAGTTTTAATCCGATTGACGGCAACATGCAGCGCATCACGCGCTCGCTCGACGATGCCGCCCGCAGCCTAGGTGTGTCGGGAATCAAAATGTTGCAGCGCGTGCACATTCCCATTCTGCGCAGCGGGCTCATCACCGGCATGCTGCTGGTATTTGTCGACGTCATGAAGGAAATGCCAATCACGCTGATGACGCGCCCGTTCGGCTGGGACACGCTGGCGATACAAATTTTCGAGATGACTTCCGAAGGCCAATGGGAGCGTGCGGCGCTGCCTGCGGTCGCACTAGTTATTGTCGGGTTGGTGCCGATTGCGTTGTTGACTCGCTATACTGACCATTGATCCTAGAAGCAGCAGTTGACCGCTGCAAGGCACAAGCAAGTGCGTACAGGTATTGATATTTTTGGCCCATGCATGCTTCACCCAGAGGTGAGGCCCGCTACGGCCTGCGGAGCACGCCCCGTTGTGCACATGGCTACGTTGCAACTCGTCCTACCACGCGCAAAACCAGCGCGATAGGAATCATCGGAATAGCTCGCTATTCCTCGCTCGTTGCACCTTGCCCTGCACCCGACGGGTCGCACTCCGCAGGCCGTTCAACTGCCGTTTCTAGGATTTGATCCGAGGCGCGACGTGAACGACAAATTACTGGAAATAAATCACGTCAGTCATCGCTACGGCGATAATGTCGTGGTCCGCGACATCAGCTTCACGCTCGAGCGCGGCACGATCGGTTGCCTGCTCGGCCCCAGCGGCTGTGGCAAGACTACTTTGCTGCGCGGCATCGCCGGTTTCGAACCGGTCAGTGCAGGGGAAATTCGCATCAACGGCACCACCGTCAGCACGCCAACCTATGCGTGGACGCCGGAGCGGCGCCGCATCGGCATGGTGTTTCAGGACTACGCGTTGTTTCCGCACTTGACCTGCGCGCGCAACATCGTGTTTGGTCTGCGACATTTAAAGCGCGCCGAACGTCGCAAGCGCGTCACGCAAATGCTGGAAATGGTCGGGTTAAATGATGTCGCCGACCTGTATCCGGCCGAGCTGTCCGGCGGACAACAACAGCGCGTGGCGTTGGCGCGCGCGTTAGCTCCCAGTCCCGAGTTGCTGCTGCTTGATGAGCCGTTCTCGAACCTTGACGTCGACCTGCGCGAACGTCTGTGCACTGAAGTGCGTGAGATCCTCAAGCGCAACAACGCGACGGCGGTGATTGTGACCCACGATCAACACGAAGCCTTTGCGATTGCCGATGAAATTGGTGTCATTGCGCACGGCGCGCTGCAACAGTGGGCCACGCCGTATGCCTTGTATCACCAGCCCGCCAATCGTTTTGTCGCCGACTTCGTCGGCCAAGGCGCGCTATTGCCTGGCCGGGTATTGAGCCCGGTCCAGCTTGAAGTCGAGCTCGGGATCCTTGATGGTGAGTATGACTACGCTACGGGGACGTCCGTCGACGTGTTGCTGCGGCCCGACGACATCATCCACGACGACGACAGCCCGCGCCTGGCCGAAGTCGTCACGAAAGCATTTCTCGGCGCCGAGTTTCTGTACACCTTGCGCCTGCCCAGCGGCATGAACGTGCTGTCGCTGGTACCCAGCCACCACGACCATCCCATCGGCAGCGAGATCGGGATTCGCCTGCATGTTGATCACGTCATTACTTTCCCTACTCAGCCGCAAGCAACGCACACCTGAATTGTGGTTCCAACACCCCGGCCGTTTCTAGGATTATTCACACTCTCCGGCTCAGTCGACTAAGCAAGCGGTGACTTTGCGCCGATATAAGTCGGGTATTCGGGCAGTTTGAATTTTGGAACCGACCGGAAGCTGTTCCGACGCCGTCCTAAAACACAAATTCCAGAGTTCATTGCGGTTCCCGAGCCGGATTGAATTTCAGTTTTTGGAGCAAAAAATGCGACATATTTTCCTGGTTTTATGTTTACTCGCAGCTTGGCCGCTGGCTGCTGCCGAGATTTCATCCGTGAGCGAACACGCTCCTGTTTTGCTGCGTTTCGCAATTGTCCCGCAGCAGTCGCCGCGCGAACTGGCAAAACGCTGGGGGCCCATTATTCAATATATAAGCGAGCGTTCGGGCGTGGCTTTACAATTTCAGACCGCCAATAGTCTTACCACCTATCAGCAGGAAATGAAGGCGGGGCTGTACGATATTTCGTTCATTAACGCTTATTACTATGTCGCCTTCAGCAAGGAAGCCGGCTACAAGGTTTTTGCCCAGGAGAAAGATGCCAGATTCGTAGGCGTCATGGTGGTACGCAAAGACAGTCCCTATCAAACCCTTGAAGAACTTGAAGGCAAGCAACTGGCATTTCCCGCGCCGACGGCTGTAACGTCCATGCTGGCGTATACCCAGCTCAAAGCAAAAAACATTCATTTTTTGCCCAGCTACGTCGTCTCAATGGACTCGGTATACCGCGCCGTCGCCAAGGGGCTGTTCCCGGCGGGTCAGGGAGAAACACGCACCTTCGGCAGCATCGAGCCGGAGATTCGCAATCAATTGCGTATTCTGTGGTCGTCGGATCCGATGCCGTCGTTTACCTTCAGTGCCCATCCGCGTGTGCCGCCAGCCGTTCTTCAGAAAGTGAAACAGGCGATGCTTGACATGGCCAGTGATCCTGAAGGTATCGACTTGCTCAAAGCAGTAAATATGAAGGGCATTGCCGCAGCGCAAGACAGCGAGTACGACGCGGTGCGTAAACTCAAGCTGTTGACGCCGGAGTCGGCACCTAAGCTTGACTATTGATGCGGCCCAATGAAGTTTGAAGTTGCAGGTGCGATGTGTTCTTGCTCGAACTTTATTGTTTGGCACGATCATCAGAGCTCCTTCCCCCTGCAAGGGGGAAGGCTGGGATGGGGGTGTGCAAGCACACGGTATTTTCGATCACCCCCATCCTCACCTTCCCCTTTGCAGGGGGAAGAGATGCTTCGTTTACGCTGCTGAACACGTTTAAAGTCACATGTTGACTTCAAACTTCATCAGACCGGATCAATAATCCGTCGTTAATGTCACGCATAGGCGCATGTAAACGGCTGACAACATTGCGCGAGAAACAACAAGTTCTACATCACTGTTTGGGATCACTGCATGTCATTCCGGCTTAAAACGATTCTCGGCATTGTGCTTATTCAAGCCGTATTGCTGGTGATCCTGAATTGGTACGGCTTTAATACCTTTAAATCCTCGAACAACGAAGAGTTTTTAAAGCGCGCCCAGACCACCACGAACCTGTTTGCCTCCACCACTCACAATGCCGTCTTGGCGTCGGACCTGGCGGCCCTCGAAAGTTTTGTGGACGAGATTCTGACCAATCGCGACATTGTCTATGCCAGGATTCTTGCCCAGGAAGTCATGCTCGCTCAAGGTGGTAATCCTGAGGCGCTGGCCAAGCCGTTCTTTGCCGATGCACATTTCGAAGATGTCACGGACAGCGTCTTCGATGCCTCTGCGGACATCCGTATCGCAGCCAAAAAATATGGCCGCGTCGAGCTGGGTTTCACCACGCAAGCAATGGATGCAGTGCTGACGGCGGCACGGCATAAATTATTTGTTTTCGACGCGCTCGCGATGACGCTGCTGGCTATTTTTTCCTACCTGCTGGGACTGTATTTAACCCGCGGACTAAAAACCCTGAAGAACGCATCACGGCATGTTGCCGAAGGCCATCTTGGCTACCAGATCGTGGTACGCGGCACCGATGAGCTGGCGCAAACCGCCGTCGCGTTTAACGACATGTCGAGCAAACTCGCCGCACTGGACGAAGGGCATCGGCGTGCTGAAAATGAAATCAAACTCCTGAACGCCGAACTCGAAGAACGGGTGGAGCACCGTACCACCCAACTGGCATCGCTGAATAAAAAGCTCGAACACCAATCGCTGCACGATGCCTTAACC
>JANMQQ010000190.1:0-9506 GCA_031370545.1 Gammaproteobacteria bacterium | reverse complement strand
GTTGAATTTCTGCAAGCATTAACCAGCACGAATCTGCCGACTGAGTAACGGATTGCGAGGACCAGAGACCGCTCACGTCATTCCCTTTATTAGGCGACTTTAGTTGTTAGGATTTTCCTCAGACGCGAAACGCCTTGCGGGAATTAAAAGTTGACGAGCGACACGTGTCTGCCGTTTAGTCCGGCCACGGTGGCTGTGAAAAAGAAAAACATGCTTCGGATGGCAGGTGATTTGGGAAGGTCGTAGTCGTTTTGGCGGGGGGCTGTTAGTGGGGGCTGAGATCACACGCAAAAATGTTGCACTTGGGTTTAGAGCGCGCCGAAACTCAAAGCGAGTCTTCGAGCGAAGGTCGAGCATCCGTTTCACGTGGTGAAGAATATCTTCAAGCACACGAAGGCGCGCTACAAAGGTCTGGCGAAGAACGATGCGCAGCTCAATGTGTTGTTTGCGCTAAGCAACCTGTACATGGTTCGAGGAAAGCTGTGCCCGTGAGGGGCAGAACGCGGCGGAACCCAAGGAAATACGGCAAAACAAGGTAAACAGAAACAAACATACTTTATTGAAACCGAAAAGATAGCACTCGAAAGTCGGCGAGCGTTATGAAAGTCGCAGCGCGTTTGTTTCAAGTTCTAAATCTGAATTGATCGGCGGTTCCTTAGCGACTTGGATGCAGGCTAGCACGCAAGTTGTTGTAGGTCAGGTTGCGGCGTCGCGGTGCCCTGATTTTTTTACACGCGCCGCGCCGCTGGCTGTTAGGGAAGTGTTTCTGTTTCTCGTCTGAGCTGAACCAGGGGCTGGGCATCATCGTCGCCGACCGGGATGTCGACTGCGGGCAAGGTCCAAGGCAATGCCTCGTCGTCGGTGTCATTGACGTCCGGGGCATCAGGCTGCGCGCGCAGGCCCTTAAAATCCCATAAGTCGCGGTCCATCAGTTGGCTGAGCTGCACATTGCCCAGAGCGCTTAGCATGTTGCTGGGGATTTTGGGATTCTCTTTGGCGAGGTCGGCGATTAGTTGCTTCACGCGTTTGCGCGTCATGTTTTCCTGCGACCCGCACAGCGTGCAGGGGATGATCGGGTAATTTTGTTCTTTCAAATAGGTGATGATGTCTTTTTCCTGGCAATACGCGAGCGGGCGGATCAGCACGTGTTGCTTGCTGTCAGTCAGCAATTTGGGCGGCATCGAGCGGATCACGCCGTTGTATAAAATTGACATCAGCATGCTTTGAATCAAATCATCGCGATGATGGCCGAGCGCGATTTTGTTGTAGCCGTGTTCGCGTGCATAGCGGTAGATGTTGCCGCGTCGCAGCCGTGAACACAGTGAGCAATAGGTTTTGCCCTCGGGAATTTTCTCCTTCACGATGGAGTAGGTATCGCGGTGTTCAATCGCATAGGGATATTTATTTTCTTCGAGCCACGCGCGCAGCGCAGCATCGTCCCAACCGGGCTGGGCTTGATCGAGCGTGAATGAAAAAACTTCGAACTTATTGCGCGATTTGACTCGAAGTAGGTGTAGCAAACGCAGCAAGGTGTATGAATCCTTGCCGCCTGACAGGCACACCATGACGCGGTCGCCGGTTTCGATCATATTGAAGTCGGCGATTGCTTTGCCGACGTAGTGGAGTAACTTCTTTTCAACTGTAGACAACGGGATGCACTCCTAATGATGAGAAACCCAACCAGCGTCAGTCGCCGTTTGCGAACGGCTATTTTCGTTAATTACGGTGGCAATTGCCAATGATCGCGCAGTGTAATGTTAAAAATAGCGCTTTGTGCGCTTCGTTGCGCGCGGGCAAATGGATTGCCGCGCTGCTGGTTTTAAATCTACTACCCGCAGGTTGCGCGTGGGTGGTCGTGCCGGAGGCATCGCCGATTGAGGCGCCCTCGAAAAATGTGGAGCCAGCAAAAACTCCGCCTGTGACAGCGGCAAGTGTCGAATCTAAACCCCTGTCGACACCCGCGCCCAATGCGCCAAGCTTTGATGACTGGCTGGCGGAATTTCGTGTTGAAGCGTTGGCATCCGGAATTAGTGTCGCGACATTTGATAAAGCATTTGCAGGCGTAAAACCTGTTGAGCGAGTAGTGGAGCTGGATCGCCAGCAGCCGGAATCGGTCTTGACATTTGAAGACTACCTGACGCGCGTGGTGCCCGAACGCCGCATCACTATCGGTCGTGAAAAGCTCGCCCAAAATCGCGCATTACTCAACACTGTGAGCTCCGAGTTCAACGTGCCGCCGCGTTTTATCGTCGCGTTGTGGGGGATCGAAACCGACTACGGCCGTCTGGGAGGAAATTTTTCGGTCATCGCGTCACTGGCCACCTTGGCCTATGAAGGACGGCGCGCGGCGCTGTTTCGCAGCCAGTTGCTCGACGCTTTGCACATTCTTGAAGGTGGTGATGTTGCGCTGGGCGACTTGCGCGGATCATGGGCGGGTGCGATGGGGCAAACGCAATTCATGCCGTCGACGTTTCGCAATTATGCGGTGGATTTTAACGGCGACGGCAAACGCGATCCGTGGAATCAACCCGCCGATGTATTTGCATCGGCGGCGAATTATTTGTCGAAAATCGGCTGGGTGAAAGGCGAAACCTGGGGGCGCGAGGTGCGCGTGCCTGACAATTTTGATCGTCAGTGGATCGGGCTTGAGCAGCGTAAGTCGCTCGCCGATTGGCAGGCATTGGGAGTGCGCCGTATCGACGGCACCGACTTGGCTGCGCCGGAAATGAGCGCGTCGTTGCTGCAACCCAGTGGCCCGGGTGGCCGCGCGTTTCTGGTCTATGACAATTTTCGCGTGCTGATGCAGTGGAACCGCTCCACTTATTTCGGCGTCGCGGTCGGGCAACTCGCGGATGCGCTAGCAGACGGGGGAAACTAAATAGGGATACCTCCCCTCCTTATTTTCAAGGTCGCTCTCGCGCATCCTTGCGCTTCGCGACACTTGCACATCCATGTGCGGCGGAGGGGAGCCCCGCAGGCGACCGCCATGGATGGCGGAAGGTAGAGCAACGCAGGAGCAGTTGCCGGGGTGGGGTGGTTGGTTGCAGTGGGAGCAAAGCTTGACCGTTCGCAGCACGCCCACCAGACCACCCCGTCCGCTACGCGTCCACCCCTCCTCGAAAATGAGGAGGGGAGTCAATACGTGCTGCGTGCCTAACATTCAAATTTAAATATGGTGATCGGGAGTTGCGTTGTGCGTGACGGTCGCGCGCAGCGTCCCGACAACATCCTGCATCAAGGTCGACAAACGCGCGCCCCACGGTTTGCGTTTGGTATAAACAATTTCGAGCATATCCGCCGACTCGCTGCGTTCCAGCAGATAATCATCGCTGGTCAGAAGTTGGTCAATCAAGTTCAAATCCAAGGCTTGTGTGCCGTACCAATGTTCGCCGGTCGACACTTTTGCAATGTCGAGACCGGGGCGATAGTGGTGCACAAAATTCTTGAACAGTCCATGCGTCGCTTCGATTTCTTCGCGAAACTTGGCGCGTGCAGCGTCGGTGTTTTCACCGAACATCGTTACGGTGCGTTTGAATTCACCAGCGGTGAACTGCTCGAAGTCGACATCATTTTTTTTCAGCACGCGATTGAAGTTCGGTAACTGCGCAATCACGCCGATGGAACCGAGGATAGAGAACGGGGCGGCGATAATGCGATTCGCCACGCACGCCATCATGTAGCCGCCACTGGCGGCCACTTTGTCGACTGCGACCGTGAGCGGAATATTGCGTGTGCGAATGCGCGCGAGTTGCGATGCAGCTAAGCCATAAGCATGCACCATTCCGCCCGAGCTGTTGAGGCGCACGAACACTTCATCTTCGCTGCGCGCAACCATCAGTACCGCAGTAATTTCCTCACGCAGGTTGGTGACTGCGGACGCCTTGATGTCGCCGTCGAAGTTCAGTACGAACAGGCGCTTCTTGCTACTGGGGCCATGTTTTGCGGCAGTTTTGCGGCGCTTCTTGGCTTCTTTAAGCGTTTTTTTGAACTCATCTTGCGATAGCAGTTCTGATTTGAGTGCGAGCGCCATGTCTTCGTAGCGCGCATTCAGTTTTGTGACTTCCAGTTTCTCGTGTTCGTTACCGCGATTACGCAAGCGCACTGCCACAATGATTACGGCGAGGATCGCCACCACAATGGTGATTGCTTCGGCGAGGAATAAACCATAGTGCAGAAAGAAATCGTTCATTGCAGCACCTCTGATCAAAGTAATAAAGAACGGGCGAGAAAGGGCCGGGATTCTAAGGTGACCGACGTCGCATGTATAGCATCGCTCGCTCGCGCGAACGCGCTGCAAGCCCAAGCGTTCTGTGAACGGTTTCTCAAAGATGGCTCCCCGCGTTATGCTCATTTCGCTGGCCGGGGGTTATATTTAACAATAAAATCGCTGAGAACTGGGGTGCATGATTGTGGGTCGTTCCGCTCGCGAGTTGACTATTTAATTTGTTCGCCGATACAACTTTTGGGGTTACTTCAATTATTTTTTTATTTGCCCGACGAACCGGTACGGGTTGTCATGTGTGCGGCGCGGTAGGGTAAGGCGTATCAGTCACCGATTGAGTGTAGTAATTTTTTTCTGTCCTTAATTTTCATTTGTCTAGGGTGTCGACATTGAATCAAAGCGTGCAGATTGATCCGCGCACCTTGCTGTGGATCAAACAGGAAATTGCTGAAACCCTTACGTCAGTGCGTCAGGCGCTCGAAGCATTTGGCGAGCAAAACGACGCCGGGCAATTGCCTGCGGGCGCCGATGATTTGGACAAAATCCGCGGCGCACTTGAGATGGTCGAAATTGCTGGCGGCGTTTTACTCGCGCGTGAAATGTACGACGTGGCTACCGGACTTGCCGCCGATACCATCGAATTAAAAAAAGATGCGACTGAAGTTTTGATGCGCGGCGTTGTTCAATTACCGGCCTATCTCGAGCATTTGTATCACGGCAATCCCGATGTACCGTTAGTGCTGTTACCCATTCTTAACGATCTACGCGCGGTCCAAAATAAACAACTACTCACCGAAGGCGCATTTTTCTTTACCGATCTAGCGATACGCAAGCCGTCTTTCATTGATCGCAGCGGAGAAGCCGCGACGTGGGATTTGCCGACCATGGCAAAAAAGTTGCGCCCCGCTTATTTGTCGGCATTGCTCGGTGTATTTCGTGATATCGAGTTAACTAAAAATCTCAAGGTGCTGGCGACGGTCATTCTTAATCTTGAGCAAACGGCTGCTTCGGAAAAATCCGAGCAATTGTGGTGGGTCAGCGCCGGGGTAGTGCACGCGCTGCATGACAAGGGCTTGGACTTAAGCGTGGCGGTTAAATTGCTATTGGGACGCATTGACCGGCAGATCAAACGCGTCATTGACTCCGGCGAAATCGCTTTGCAAACGGAGCCGCCGGAAGAATTAGTCAAGAACCTGCTGTATTACGTTGCGCGTTCCACCTCGCGCAGCTCGCGCGTGGTGGAATTGAAAACCGCATTCAAGCTTGAACAGGCCATCCCGGAATCCAGTGCGTTGAGCGATGCGCGCGATCAGCTCATTGGTTTCAACGCCAATCTCATGGCCAATGTTTCTGAACAAATCAAAGAAGAAATGCTGCGCATTAAAGACGAGCTGGATATCGCGATCCACGCCAACAAGGGTGACCCGGCGGCGCTAACGCCGGTGCACGAGCGTCTGCGCACCGTTGCCGATACGCTGGATATTTTGGGTTTACAGCGTCTGGCGCGGTTAGCGCGCGCGCAGCAGGAGTTTTTGGAAGCGTCGATCAAACGCCGTACGGTGCTGAAGGATCACGATGTCATGCACGTTGCGGGGGCACTTCTTTACATTGAATCGTCGCTGTACGACTTGAATGTGCAGGGCAGTGCCGAATTTCTTCAGGGCAGCGACGCGGCAGCCGGTACACAGCTACCCGAGGCTGAGTTTCGCCAGCTTGCCAAGCTGGTTGCGAGCGAAGCGTTGTTGGACTTGGCCAAGGTAAAAGATGCGTTCACACGCCATGTCTCCGATCCGTCGCAATTGACTCCACTGCAAGATGCGCCCGAAATGCTGAACATTGTGCGCGGTGTATTGGCGATTTTGGGACACGAGCGCCCAGCCCGCATCGTGGCGCGGGCGCAGCAATATCTGGTGACTGAGATCCTCGGCAAAAAATCTGCACCGACCGAACGCGTGTTGGAACTCGTCGCCAATGCCATCGGCGCGGTCGAATATTTTCTGGAAAGTCTGCTGGAAAAAGCCGTTGCGCCCGAAGCAGGATTGGACCTGGCGGAACGTAGCCTGATCGAGTTGGGTTACGCGGTACGCCGCTCTGGAAAAGATGCCGCCGCAGCCATGTACGATGCACCGCCTGCATCAGGCAAAGCGGCCGGAAGCGCAAAATCCGTAGTCAGTCTGGTGAACCGGAGCGCGCCTGCCGAACCTGAAATGGTTACCGACACCGAAGTCGACCACGAATTGCTCGCGGTGTTTTCAACCGAAGCGGATGACGAGTTGGATGCGATCCGCTCGCATCTGGAAAAGTGGCGTGCTGATCGCGATGACAAGGAAAGCTTAGGCACGCTGATTCGTTCGTTCCACACCCTGAAGGGAGCAGGTCGTATCATTGGTGCAACGTCCGTCGGCGTGCTGGCGTGGTCGGTTGAAGAATTGCTGCGCCGCGTGCTGGACGGCCGCGTGCCTGCGAACAATAACAAGGTGATTGATTTGCTCGAACAGACGTTAACTGCATTCAGCGTGATCGTAGCGCAGATCAAACAGGGGAATCTGAACAGCGGCCCCTCGGTTCAGTCATTGATAGATTTGGCCCGGGATTTAAGGCAACCCGCGCAGATAGCGAGCAACTGACCTACGCCGTTGCTACCTTTTGAAGTCGACCGCAACAATCCGTTTGATCGCCTCCGCAAACTCAGGAACAACGGTGCCGACTGTTTCCCTTGCGGTATAAATCATATCCCGGGAGTACTGGTCGTCGCGGATCGCAGCAGAGTGCTCAAGCATCGCACCTGCGGCATAACGTGGTGATGAAAACCAGTTAAACGACCCCGTGATGAAAAGGCGCTCATCGACCCACAGCAGTTTGCTGTGAAGGCGTGCGTAGCCGTTGCTCCGCTTGTTCGCGACAAAGACCTTGGCGCCGGATTCTTCGAGTGATTTGAGACAATCCGAAAACTCGGCCTTGCGTTTCATGTTAGACGCCTCGTCAACTACGATAAAAATTTGTGCGCCACGTTTGTCAGCATTTTTGACAGCGCTATATATTTTGTCTGCTTGCAGCGCGTCTCTCGTAACATAGGGAGATACCACGCACACGATCTGCTTGGCCTGCTTCAGCGCGTCGACCAGCGCATCCCGATGCTCTTCAAGTGTCGATAATAATTTAATACGTGATTCTGGGACCTTGGCTGGAAGGGCAGGCGCGACGTCCAAAATTTCGTTCTCAGGTGCGGAAAACAGGCGCTGCCCGAGAAGGCCGGACGGCAGGGACAGCGACCCGGTGAAAAGTTCTGCATTTCCGAACACCAGAAAATGATCTTTGGCTCGGGATACGGCCACATTCAGCATGTTGCTGCCCCGGTCGAAAAACATCGTGCCTTTCGGCTGGAATCCATAGGTCGACGAAAAAATGATGATCTCCCGTTCGGCGCCCTGAAGTGCGTGCACCGTACCGACGGTGATATTTTTCTTGTCCAATGCAAATGTTTGCAACTGCCGTTTGATTGCTGTTGCCTGCGCAGCGAACGGCGTGATGACTCCGATCAGCGTTCCAATCGGTTTGTTTTCGTAGGCCGCACTGATCTCAGCTTCGTGCTTGGCGATCCATTTCGCGATCACTGCGGCCTCAATCTCGTTGACACGGCTGCTCCCGGATTGCCGCTCGGCTCCGAGCACATGGGCATACCCCATGACGGGAAGATTTTTCAGCCGAGGACGGTCTGTTTCGTCGGTTCTGGGCGACAGGCGATCCCGGTAAACAAGTTGATTGCAGTAGTCGATGATCCCAGACAAGCAACGGCGATGTTCGCGTAGAAACATGCCGCGTTCGTGGTCGGGGAAGCTCGCAACCCGGCTGGCCATTTGCGCCATCACCATCACGGAACCATTGGCGGCGAGTCGCCCTGTCCGGCTGAGCGCTTCGTACGACACCGCGTTGCTTGCGACCCCGAATCGAATGCTATTGCCTTGGTCTGTGGTTGCGGTCACTCCCCAGATGGGTTCCAACTGCCGCGTATCCCCGACAATCAAGGCGCGCTTCGCAAGCGCCAGCGGACCCGCAGCAACTTCCGGCGCGACCTGTCCTGCCTCGTCGATGATCAGAAGATCAATCTTGCCCAAGAGCGGTTCGTAATCACCGCTGGGGTAGCCAGAAAACCATTTCGGTAACATGTGAAGCGATGAAATAAAGCACGGACAAAGCATCGCCAGGCGTCGAAAATGTATCAGCAGTGCCGGTGAATTTGAGCTTTCCGCAACCCTGCCATCGACGATCTCTTTCGTGGTGAGCAGGAAGCGCGCTTCCCAGTAATGAGTCGCCCATAGGAAGGCATGATGGCGTCGGCCGGTATCGAGGAACTCCAGTAACTCTTCGGCACCGCATTGGTCGGGCATCCGATATCGTCGCCATCGGGTGACCTCGGCGGCTTTGTCGGTGGCATCTTTGCGTAGTTTGGTCACTTGACGGCGGAACGTCTCTGTCTCGGTTACGGCCAGCGAAATGGCCTTGCCTATCACAGCGCGGACGCTGCGCTCATCCGGTACGGCAAACTCCGCGAGTGGGGGCAGGTCATGTACTTCGGCAAGTCTCCCAAGTAGAGCCCGATCTCGGGCGATGCGTCGTCCTGCGAGTCCAATGAGTGCCAGTAGCGAAGTTACCAAGGGCTCGTCGGCGCGATGATCCAACCACGCTTGGACAACCTTGCGTACTGATTTCTCGCGATCTTGTCTGGCACGCAGATCCTGATCGTGCAGCTCGGCTTGGGATCGCCAGTGCGTCACTTGCGATTCGGCTTCAACAGCAGACACAGTTCCATTCTGATCGGCTAAACCGGAAAACAGACGAAGAATCTGGTGAATTTCGGCGATCTGCGCAATGACCTGTTTCTGCAAGCAATCGCGAGCCGCAATCAATTGGTCAAGCACTGACCCAGGTGATTGAGATTGTTGCATTGGCACGTGCTGTGTGAATGCTGCGATAAATACGCCAGCGGCATCCGCCCACTTTTGGCGGGTAGATAGTTCGCTGGCGAAGTGGACGGCGGGCGTATCGCGTTTTGGTTTTTCCTTGTAGGTCTGGAATTTTTTGCCCGCTCGCTGTGCTTTTTTGTCCGCCTCCTTAGACGGCATACTCAGGCCGTAGCTCCAAATGCCCGGTATCCATCGACCACCGATGGCGGCAGCAACGGTGTCATCTGGATCACTCTGTGCTTTCTGGAACGCTTCAATGACGTTCTCTGTGGCCTGATTATTGGTCGATGACGCGACGATCAATGGACAGTCTCGGCCGT
>JANMQQ010000184.1:0-8284 GCA_031370545.1 Gammaproteobacteria bacterium | reverse complement strand
TCAGGCGCGACTGCTGCTCCAAACCCCAGGCCTTGTCGAGCATGTCTTCTTCTTTTTCAGTCGCACTCTCCAATGATTCCAAACCTTCGCGCACGATTACGTGGCAAGTCGTACAGGCACAGGCTTTTTCACACGCGTGCTCAATGGCAAGACCTGCCCCTAGGGCGGCGTTGCAAATCGTGGTGCCGGTGGGCGCCTCGATCACTTTGCCCTCCGGACAAATTTTGCTGTGCGGTAGGAAGGTCAGTTTCGGCATGTTTAGATGTCTTTGAGTTCGGCGATGGTGCGGCCGGTCAGTGCTTTGCGTATGCCCGCATTCATGCCGCGGGCAGCGAATTCTGCCGTGGTTTTGTCGAGCGCTGCGATGGCATTTTTAATGGCACGTTCGTCCGTGCCCACACGTGCGCCACGCAACGCTTGCATCGCGGTATCAATCGCTGCGCGTTCAGCGGTATTCAACAGCGCTTCGGCATCGGCAGCCAATGCGACACTTACAGCATCGAGCAGGCGGTCGGCATCGACTTGCTGCTCGCGTAATTGGCGCGCGGCGACATCATCCGACGCATGATCAATGGACTCACGCAGCATGGTTTCGATTTCTCTGTCCGTCAAACCATATGACGGTTTCACCTGAATGCTGCTCTCGACACCGGTGGTTTGCTCCTTGGCGCTGACCGACAGCAAGCCGTCCGCATCCACCTGAAACAAAATGCGAATCCGCCCTGCACCTGCCGCCATCGGTGGGATACCACGTAACTCAAAACGCGCCAGCGACCGGCACCCGCTCACGACATCGCGCTCGCCCTGCACAACGTGGATCGACATCGCCGTTTGACCGTCTTTGTATGTCGTAAAGTCCTGACCCCGAGCAACCGGCAGCGTGGTGTTGCGCGGAATAATTTGCTCCACCAGACCACCCATGGTTTCGATGCCCAACGACAACGGGTTCACGTCCAGCAACAACATATCGGTGTCGGGCTTGTTGCCGACCAACACGTCCGCCTGGATGGCCGCGCCCAACGCTACAACTTTATCCGGATCAATTGTGGTGAGCGGCAGACGCGCAAAAAACTGCCCGACCAGTTCACGTACGCGCGGCACACGCGTCGATCCGCCTACCATCACCACTTCGCGTACTTCTTCGAGTTTGATATTGGCATCGCGCAGCGCGCGACGGCACGGAGCAAGACTTTTTTGAATTAACGGGTCAATGAGCTCGTTCAGTTTGGCGCGCGAAAGCTCGCCATCCCAGGTGCGCTTGACGGCAAGCTCCACATGCAGCGTGACCTGCTGCGCATCGGTCAATTGTTCTTTCGCCACGCAGGCATCGCGCAACAAGCGACGTAGTAACATTGCATCTGCGTCGTCGCCGATCTGCGCTTCGCGCATGATCCACTCGGCAATCGCGTGATCCATGTCATCGCCGCCCAGCGCAGAGTCGCCGCCGGTGGCGAGCACTTCAAATACGCCGCGATTCAGGCGCAATACCGACACATCGAAAGTGCCACCACCCAGATCGTATACGACGTACACGCCTTCCGCCTGATGATCAAGGCCGTACGCCACCGCTGCCGCCGTGGGCTCATTCAGCAACCGCAAAATGTTAAGACCCGCGAGCCGTGCCGCGTCTTTGGTCGCTTGCCGCTGCGCGTCATCAAAATAGGCCGGGACCGTAACCACGGCGCCTTCGAGATCCGCACCGAGGGTTTCTTCGGCGCGCTGCTTGAGCACTTTTAAAATTTCCGCCGACACTTCCACCGGGCTGACCGCACCGGCTGAAGTGACAATACGCGGCACCGCCGACTCCGCCGCCGCAAAATGGTAGGGCAACTGGTTGCCCAGCTTTTTCACATCGTCAACACCGCGCCCCATCAAACGCTTCACCGATGCGATAGTGTTGAATGGATCATGGACCGCATTGGCTTTCGCATCGTCGCCGACGCGCGGCGCAACGCCGGAGGCATACTGCACCACCGACGGCAGCAAATGACGACCGCGCGCGTCCGGTAATGTTTCCGCAACACCGCTGCGCACGGTGGCGACCAACGAGTTGGTGGTGCCCAGGTCGATCCCCACAGCCACGCGTCGCTCGTGAGGGCGCGGCGTTTGTCCGGGTTCGCTGAGTTCTAGGAGAGCCATGCATGAATTCTCGTCGCGGTCTGCTAATGACTGGTGAGGTGTTCTTCGACTTCTTGGGCTTCACCGCGCAAGCGTTTAATGAAGCGCAATTTCTGCACATGTTCATTCGCACTGCGCAAGGCTGCTGCATCGTCGCGCGCAAACGCTGCGGCTAAAGCGCCTAACGTTTGCTTTTCAAGTTTGTCGATGGTCGCGAATATATTGCTAAGGTCTTGCGCAGCGTAGCTGCTGCCGCGTACCTCGCCCAAGGCCTCGCGCAATTCCATTTGCTCCATTAAAAATTCGGGATCGAGACGACGCGCGGATTCATCATCCACGGCAACATTTTGCAGGCGCAGCAAGTAAAGCGCACGTTCCACCGGATCTTTAAGCGTGCGAAAGGCATCGTTGATGTTCGCCGCCATCTGCACCGCGAGCCGTCGCTCCTGATCGCTGCCGTGGGCGTATTTATCGGGATGCACCAGACGCTGCAATTCGCGATAACGTCCAGTCAACTGCGCAAGGTCAATGGCGAAGTCGGGGGCTAAATCGAATATCTCGAAGAAATTGCGTGCGGGATTTGACACTGGACCATCACAAAAACTTAAACCTGGAAACTTTCCCCACAACCGCAGGTATTTTTCTCATTGGGATTATTGAATTTAAAGCCTTCTTTCAAGCCTTCACGCGCAAAGTCAAGCTGCGTTCCGTTCAGATAAACCAAACTCTTCGCATCCACAGCCACCTTCACACCATGATCTTCAAACACCGTATCGTGAGCATCCACGCTGTCGATAAATTCCAGCACGTAGGCAAGCCCCGAGCAGCCGGTCGTGCGCACGCCTAAACGCACGCCCACGCCTTTGCCGCGTTTGTCGATGAAGGTTTTTACGCGCTCTGCAGCGCGTTCAGTCAAGGTGACGCTCATGTTAATGCGCTGCCCATTTAACGGATTTCAGATCGACGCCGTCTTTATACATTTCCCACAGCGGTGACAGTTCACGCAGCTTGGCGATTTTTTCGCGCAGCAGTTTAATCGAGTAGTCGATGTCCTGCTCAGTGGTATAACGCCCGATGGAAAAACGGATCGAGCTGTGCGCAAGCTCATCGTCGCGACCAATCGCACGCAACACATACGACGGCTCCAGGCTCGCCGAGGTACAAGCAGAACCAGACGATACGGCCAAGTCTTTGATCGCCATGATCAACGACTCGCCTTCGACGAAATTAAAACTGACATTGAGATTGTGCGGAACACGTTGCTTTAAATCGCCGTTTAAATACACGGCTTCCATATCTTTGAGCCCGACCCACAAGCGGTCACGCAAGCGGCGGATACGCTCGTTCTCAAACTCCATTTCTTCGCGTGCGATACGAAATGCTTCACCCATGCCAACAATCTGGTGCACAGGCAAAGTGCCAGAGCGTAACCCGCGCTCATGTCCACCGCCGTGCGTCTGTGCTTCAAGACGGATGCGCGGTGTGCGACGCACAAACAGCGCGCCAATGCCTTTGGGGCCGTACACTTTGTGCGCGGAGAACGACATCAAGTCGACCTTCATTGCGCGCAAGTCAATCGGCGTTTTGCCGGGACTTTGTGCGGCATCAACGTGAAATACAATGCCACGCGGCCGTGTGATTTCGCCGATCGCTGCGATGTCTTGAATCACACCGATTTCATTGTTGACGTGCATGACCGAGACCAGAATAGTGTCGGGACGCAACGCGGCTTCGAGCTTCGCCAGATCAACTAACCCGTTGGTTTCCGGATCAAGGTACGTGACTTCAAAACCCTCGCGCTCTAACTGTCGGCACGTGTCGAGCACTGCCTTGTGTTCAGTTTTGTAGGTAACGATGTGCTTGCCTTTCTTCTGGTAGAAATGCGCCGCACCCTTGATCGCCAAGTTGTTGGATTCAGTCGCGCCGGAGGTCCAGATAATCTCTTTGGCATCGGCGCCCACTAGATCAGCGACTTGTTGACGCGCACGCTCAACCGCTTCTTCGGCACTCCATCCATACGGATGCGAACGCGACGCGGGATTGCCGAACTGACCATCGACGGTCAAATACTCCATCATCTTGCTGGCCACGCGTACGTCAACCGGGGTGGTTGCGGAGTAATCCAAATAGATCGGCTGCTTCATCACTTAGTCACCTTCCATTAACGTTCTAGCAAAAATTCAGGCTGCGCCTACTGAGACACGTTTGCCGCCGCGGTATTCCGCCACTTCGCGATCTTGACGCGAGGCCACTTCACAAATCGCATTGTTCTTGACTAAATCCCCAAGGCTGATGCCCTTGAGAAACGCGTAAATCTGGTCGCTCAATTTGCCCCACAGCTCGTGCGTCAGGCAGATTTTTTCGTCCTGGCAATTTCCCGCGCCTTCGCAACGACGCGCGTCGATTTTCTCGTCAACGGCAGTGATCACATCCACAACGGCGATTTCGGAAGGATCGCGACTCAACCGGTAACCTCCACCGGGACCGCGTGCACTGGCAACCAAACCACTTTTGCGTAATCGCGAAAACAGCTGTTCGAGATACGACAAAGAAATGCCCTGGCGCTCGGAAATATCGGCCAAGGTGATCGAGCCCTGGTCATTGTGCAGGGCGAGATCCAGCATCGCCGTGACTGCATAGCGGCCTTTGGTAGTAAGTTTCATGAGATACCTTTCCTAGTGGATCGTTACGACAACGCTCGTTAGGAAAACACTGAGATTTAAGCCGTATTTCATACACTACGACTCAGTTTTGCTTAACCCCAATGTTCAATCTGCATTGCCCACAGTAAGCCATAGCCAAGTAATTTAGTCAACTATTCAGCCCGGCCATTATCTGGCCAAGGATCACAACTTCTCGTCCAACTGTCCATCCGCGTTTGGGGTGATCTTGCAGGCATCCAGCGCTGGCAACTTTTCAGTGTCCATCGGCACATCCATCTCCTTCAGCGCGGCACAGATGGCTTCAAGCCGCCGATCCACCGCATGCATGTGATCCAGCATGAGATTGATCGCATGCGCGACCGGGTCAGTCATCTCCTGCGTCTGGCCATAGGCGTCAAAGCCAATTTTTTTGGCCATTGCACGCCGCTGTTCATCAAGTTCCGTCACACCCGCTTGGTGTACCACCCTGCCGGGCACGCCGACTACCGTTGCACCCGGCGCAACATCTTTCACTACTACGGCATTCGACCCGACCCGACCGCCATCGCCGATGGTGATGGGACCCAAGATTTTCGCTCCAGCGCCGACGACCACGTTTTTGCCCAGGGTTGGATGTCGCTTGCCTTTGTTCCAGCTCGTCCCGCCCAAAGTCACGCCGTGATATAGCGTGCAATCGTCGCCGATCTCAGCGGTTTCGCCGATGACCACGCCCATGCCGTGGTCGATGAAAAAGCGCCGACCGATTTTCGCACCAGGATGGATTTCAATACCGGTGAGCCAGCGTGCCAGTGCGGCGAGAAAACGCGCCAGCCATTTTGCATTCTGGTGCCAGAGCCAGTGAGTCACGTGGTGCACCAGAATCGCATGCACCCCCGGATAAGTCGTGATGATTTCAAAGGTGCTGCGCGCGGCGGGATCGCGCTCGAACACGCACAAGATATCTTCTCGAACTCGCTGCCACATCGTGTTGGTGTCTGGTCTTGAAATTAGGTTAAGGAGCTTTGGCGTTATTCGCGTCAACCGCCGCGAGAATGCCGCGCAAAATATTCAGCTCCATTGTATCAGGCAGCGCGCGGTTGAACAGGCGGCGCAAGCGACGCATCAATTGTCGCGGATTTTCCGGATCAAGAAATTCCACATCCACCAACGTCTGACGCAGGTGTTCATAAAAGCGCTCGACATCCTGTGCATCGGCTGGGACATGCTCGGGCGGCGCGGTTGTTTCGACTCCGGCATGTTCCAAAGCTGCCATACGTAATTCGTAAGCAAGCACTTGTACTGCCGCAGCCAAATTCAAACTCGAGTAATCCGGGTTCG
Organism: Gammaproteobacteria bacterium; assembly: GCA_031370545.1. GTDB lineage: Bacteria > Pseudomonadota > Gammaproteobacteria > SG8-11 > SG8-11 > UBA6921. The sequence continues at coordinate 2,186 of JANMQQ010000184.1, read as the reverse complement.
CAGGAATTTGCACCAGCCCATGACAACGGTCGATGTCCTCGTTGCTCAAGCCGGTGCGCTCGGGTCCGAACACCAACGCCACGCGTGAATGTTGTGCGCGCGCGGCGACGTGCTGCGCTGCGCCACGCACGCCCCATTGCGGCCACGCAATCGTGCGTGAACGTGCACTGACCCCCAGCACCACACCGCAGTCGGCAACGGCATCGGCGAATGTTGCATGGACCTGGGTGTTGTCCAATACGTCCGTCGCACCCGCAGCGCGCGCGGTCGCCTCATCATGCGGAAAATATTTTGGCGCGACCAAACGCAGATGTGAAAGCCCCATGGTCTTCATCGCACGCGCCACAGCGCCGATATTTCCCGGGTGCGTGGTGTGAATCAAAACGATCTGCACGTTTGATAAAATTTCCAACGCCAAACTGAGTTACTCCTGATAGCACGTAGCAAAGGTTGACGTAATTTTCCGTTCAAGCAACGCACGGTGCCTGCTAGAATACACGCCCTACAATAGTCGGCCCAACTCCACATGCATCCCATGCTCAACATCGCGGTTCGCGCCGCGCGTCAGGCCGGTAACGTTATCCTGCGTTCGGTTGATCGCGTCGATACGCTGACCATTTCTTCGAAATCGCGCAACGATTTCGTCAGCGAAGTGGATCGCAACGCCGAGCAGGAAATCATCGCGGTGATTCGTAAGCACTACACCAACCACGGCATTCTCGCAGAAGAAAGCGGCGCGCAAGAAGGCGAAGAATATGTGTGGATCATCGACCCGCTCGACGGCACCACCAATTTTCTGCACGGCTTTCCACAATTTTCAGTATCCATCGGCATTCAGCACAAGGGCATTTTGACCCACGCGGTGGTGTATGATCCGATGCGCCAGGAGATCTTCACCGCGTCGCGCGGCGCCGGGGCGCAGCTCAACAACAAACGCATTCGCGTCAGCAAATTAAAAAGTCTAGACGGTGCACTGTTGGGCACGGGCTTCCCATATCGCTACCAGCAGCATTTAGACTGTTACCTGCAAACCTTTAAGGCGCTCACGCCGATGACCGCCGGAATTCGGCGCGCCGGTTCGGCCGCGCTCGATCTGGCCTACGTTGCTGCCGGACGCCTGGATGGGTTTTGGGAGTTCGGTTTGAGCCCTTGGGACATCGCCGCAGGAGTGTTGTTGATTCAAGAAGCGGGCGGCTTGGTCGGCGATTTGTCCGGCGGCAATGAATTCATGGACACTGGCAACATCGTGGCCGGTTCGCCTAAAGTATTTAAAGCGTTGTTGCAAACCCTTCATCCCCACCTAACCAAAGAGCTGAGCCGCTAACCACCATGAGCACCGCCACGTTGCCGCTGTTGATCGAACCTGACGACCTCGAACATTACCTATCCAACCCCAACGTGCGCGTTGTTGACTTATGCCGCGCCGATATCTACGCCCGCCAACATGTGCCCGGCGCAGTACATCTGGATTACACCAAAATCATTCGCAACAAGCCGCCTGTGATCGGCTTGTTGCCGGAGGTCAGCACGCTCACCAACATTTTTTCAGATTTGGGTCTGACGCCAAACACCCAGGTGGTTGCCTACGACGAAGAAGGCGGTGGAAAAGCGGCGCGTTTTCTGTGGACCTTACAAGCGATGGGCCACACGCACATCACACTGTTAAACGGTGGCCTCGCCGCCTGGGCCGCTGAAGGTCATCGGGTGGATGCCACAGTCGGAACCATTGCAGCAACGTCTTATGCGGTTAATGTCAATAACAGTGTCGTTGCGGATCGCGCTTACATCCTGGGCCAGCTTAAAAGTCCCGCAGTTTGTTTACTCGACTGCCGCACCGCTCGGGAATTTTCCGGCGAGGTGCGCAGCGCCGAACGCGCGGGCCACATCCCAGGTGCGGTGAATATGGACTGGCTAATGGCGATGGATCAGTCACGCAACCTGCGCTTTAGAACACCTGATGAATTGCGCGCGCTGTTGACACAACGCGGCGTGACGCCCGACAAGGAAGTGATTGTGTACTGCCACACGCATCATCGCTCGGCACACACCTACATGGTGCTGAAATCGCTCGGCTACGCGCGCGTGCGAGGCTATCCCGGTTCGTGGTCAGACTGGGGCAATGCAGCGGATACGCCGGTCAAAACCGGCTAGGGATTGGGATTGGTTTGCGACAACTGCGTTTTGGC
>JANMQQ010000168.1:0-12339 GCA_031370545.1 Gammaproteobacteria bacterium | reverse complement strand
GGGGGTGCCGGAAGCGGCGGCCATGCTAACAATGGCGCGTTCGCAGCCGGGGCAGATGTTGGCGGCCATTTTTTTCAGCGCATCCTCGTAGCCGAGTGCCTGGCGCCGTTGTGTTTCGGTCTGTGCTTCGACTTCCTGACGTTTGGCCAGGTAGCGGCGCATCGCCTTGATGACGTAGTGGCCGGCGATGGCAGTCAACACGATGCCGACGGCGTAGCGCACGTAGCCGCCGTAGCTGGGCAAGTAGGGCACCAGCTCGAAGAAGAAGGTGAACAGCGCAAATAGCACGAAGCCGCGCATTAGCGGCCAGTAGTCGCTTTTGCGCTTGCGTGCAATCAGCCAGCCCGCGATGCCCAGCAGCGGCAAGGTGATTGCGAGTCGAAAGCCGAATACGCGCATCTCCTGTTTGAACAGGGCGTTGTGGTAGGCGCCTTCCGCAGCGGAGGTGATGTCGATTTCGGCGCGGCGTTGTTTGTCCAGCGCCTGCGAAGTGTCCAGTACCTCCTGATCAACCTGTTCGACGGCGATTTGAGTTTTTCGCTCAGCGGCTTTTAAATTGTCAAGCTCGTGAGTTCGTTTGATAACTTCGGGGTCTTGGGCGGGGTCGGTAGTGGCGGTACGGGTGCGAATCCAGTTGTTGTAGGCTTCACGCGCCGAAGCGTAGGCGTTGCTGGCGGATAATTGCGCCTGCTCCGCTTGTGCATGCCGATCCGCAAGTTCTTGCTGCAAGCGATGGAGTTTGCGAATCTCCGACCGGGCGGCGTTCAGTGCAGAGGTGTCGGCAAACTGCTCGATGCTGATGCTGTTCTCCAGGCGCGGCAGGTCGGCAACCACCTTGCTGCCTAAGCCGATCAGAAAACCGGCGAAAGCGAACGAGACCAGCCACATCACCAGGGCAAACAGTTTCTCAGGGACACGCAGGCTTTTGAACATGGCGGGGGAGTGCTCCGCAGGTGGTGGGTCAAGACGTTATGATTCGGCGCGGCAGGCCGTAGGCTACGGGATAAATAACGGCCGTTTTTTCCTCAAAAATAGTTTGTCATGCTCAGATACTGCTCGGATTATTCAACTGAAACTCCCCGCTGATTAATACATGCCGGTCGGAAACCGCGCGTACCTGTAATTGTTGCAAGCCGCACTCCTGTAGTTGCAGGCGGATTTCATCAATGCGAAACGCGGCCAACAGTGAATTGAAAAAGTCACGCTTGAGAATGGCAGGTTCATTGCGGGCATAGTGTTCGACCAGGGCGTGCGCTTGTTCGATGCTTGCGGGGCGTAATAAATCCAGCACAAAAATCGCTGCGTCATCGCATGCGTGAGATTTGATCGCATTCCACAACACGGCGGGGTCATGCAGATGATGCAGCAGGCTATTGCTAAGAATGACGTCATAGCGGTGTAGTGGCAGTTGCGTTGCCGGCAGAAATTGCTGATGCAGGTGAATGCGCGATTGCATCTCAGCTTGGGCAATCCTATCCCGCGCGTGCTTGAGCATCTGTTCAGCCCCATCGACGGCGTCGATCGCGCACTGCGGGAAGGCGCGCGCAAATCGCAGCGTAACATCCGCGGCGCCGCAACCCAGATCGAGCACGCGGCGGGGCGACTCGAGAGCAGGAAATTCTTCGCTGAATAAAGTGACAAAGCGTTGATGTGGCTCCGCAAAATCTGCATGCGCGTAGGCATGTGCCTGCGCGGGATCGTTCATCAGTTCGGGTTCAGGGGTGCGGTTCATGACTTTTTTACCGCCTGCGCTGCATTGCCCCTTCCTCTTGCAAGTGAGGAAGCTGGATGGGATGAATGAATCGTGCTGGCTATAGGAGAACACCCCCATCCCAAGCCTTCCCCCGTGCAGGGGGAAGGGGTGCTCCCGTTTATAGGGCTCTGGGCTTTGCAATTTATTAACTACGCTGATTGCAGCGCGCCATACTATATTGGCAACACGCTTTCGCCTGTCATCAATTCAGCCACAGTTTCGCGGCGGCGGATGACATGCACGCGCGCACCATCCACCAGCAATTCGGCGGCACGCGGGCGCGAGTTGTAGTTAGAGCTCATTGCAAAACCGTAGGCCCCCGCCGAGCACACTGCAAGCATATCTTCCGGTGCCAGGTTTAGTTCACGTTGCTTACCCAAAAAATCGGCGGTTTCGCATACCGGGCCGACAATGTCGTAGGTCTGGGTGCTGCCAGAGTGGCGCTGAACCACTGGAATAATATTTTGCCACGCGCCGTACAGTGCTGGGCGGAGCAAGTCGTTCATGGCAGCGTCGACAATGGCGAAATTTTTATGCGCGGTGTGCTTTAAATACATCACCCGCGTAAGCAATACACCCGCGTTGCCGACGATGGCGCGGCCGGGTTCGAGAATGAGTTTGTAGTTGCGGCCACGCAATTGCGCCAATACAACCTGTGCATAGTCGGCAGGTGCGGGCGGTGTTTCGTTTTGGTAATGAATGCCCAGGCCCCCGCCCAGGTCGAGGTGCTGCAGATGAATGCCGTCGGCTTCCAGTTGCTGCACCAATGTCAATACACGCGCAAGCGCATCGCGAAATGGCGTGAGTTCGGTAAGCTGCGAGCCGATGTGGCAATCCACGCCGATGATTTGAATGTGCGGCAGGCGCGCGGCTTGCGCATAAATGCGCGGTGCATCCGGTATGTCAATACCGAACTTGTTTTCCTTAAGGCCGGTGGAAATGTACGGATGCGTGCCCGCGTCCACATCGGGATTGATGCGTAACGACACTGGTGCCGTCAGATTAAGTTCCGTGGCAATACGGCTGATTTCGTGCAGCTCGGCTTCGGACTCGACATTAAAACAGTGGATGCCGGTGCGCAGCGCAAAGGCGATTTCGTCGGCAGTTTTTCCCACGCCGGAAAACACCACCTTGTGTGGATCGCCGCCTGCTTTGAGCACACGCTCCAGTTCACCGCGCGACACAATGTCAAAACCTGAGCCCAGGCGCGCAAGAACATTCAACAGGCCGATGTTGGAGTTGGCCTTGACCGAGTAACACACCAGATGATCGTGTCCGGCAAAGGCGTCGTCGAAGGCGCGCCAGCGGCTTTCAATTGCCGCGCGCGAATAAACATAGCAGGGTGTGCCGAATTGTGTCGCCAGCAGCGAAAGGTCGACATCTTCGGCGTGCAAGCGGCCGTCGCGATAGTCAAAGAAATTCATGGTGCGTGACTCGGTGTGGTGGTGGCCGTGGGGCCGACGGGCGGTAGTACCAGATCGCCTTTCTTCCCGCAGGCACCCAACAGGACTAACAGCGCCACAGCACACAGTGCGGAGTAAAGTTTGACGGACATAACGGCACCTGCGGACGGAGTAAGGCCACGAATTATAGCGAGCTTCGGCGGTTTATCGAACTGATTTTCGGCAATGTCGAATGCTGAGCACAGATGCGTTAAGGTGGGCGCCGTTGCGGTCGGCTTGCTCGCAGCTAAATTTATTCGCAACTGATGTCGGTTGCCATTCAACCTAGAAACGGCAGTTGAACGGGCTGTGGAGTACGACACGTTGGGTGCAGGGCGAGGCGCAACGAGCGAGGAATAGCGAGCTATTCCGACGAGTTGCAACGAAGCCATGCGCACAATGGGGCGTGCTCCACAGGCCGTAGCGGGCCTCACCCAAGGGGTGAAGGTCGTTATGGCCATAAACTCCAATGACTTCTTGCACTTGCTTATGCCTTGCAGCGGTCAACTGCCGTTTCTAGGTTAAAGGTAAATCGCCATGACCTCACCGCATGAAACAATTGTTGTCGAACCCACCGCGCCCGCCAACGCCGCCGTGATCTGGATGCATGGTTTGGGCGCAGACGGCCATGATTTTGAACCGGTAGTGCCGGAGTTTGACTTGCGGCCGCCACAGTCGGTGCGTTTCATTTTTCCGCATGCGCCGTTTCGGCCGATCACGATCAATGGTGGCCATGTGATGCGGGGCTGGTACGACATCACTGAATTAAGTTCGTTGCGGCAAGAAGATGCGACCGGCATCCAGGCATCCGCGCGCGCGATTGAAGCTCTGATTGCACAACAGATCGAGTCCGGCATTCCCGCACAGCGCATCGTGCTCGCGGGCTTTTCACAAGGCGCGGCGATGGCCTTGCACACCGCGTTGCGTTACGCGCAGCCACTCGCGGGTGTCATCGCGCTGTCGGGATATCTGCCCCTCGCGGCGGCGTTGGAAGCCGAAGCGCACAGCGCCAATGCACGCACGCCGATTTTTCTCGCGCACGGTAACCAGGACAACGTGGTGCCGCTGCGTCTGGCAGAAAATACCCGTGCGGTGCTGGAGCGCAATAATTATGTCGTGACATGGCGCATGTATCCGATGCCACACAGCGTATGTGCACAGGAGATCAGCGATATTGCAGGATTTTTGAACGCCCAGCTCAGTTAAATGCCTACAACTTTTCCAGTTCCTGATTCAGGCGTTCTTCAATACGCCTTTTGTAGTTCAGGAAATTCACCGTCTGCCACGGGTTGGGTGATTTGTCGGTGATGGCGCTGGGCGGCAAGTCGATGTCGGTGATGAAGATCGGATAGCGCAGACCGCTACGGCGTTGCGACAACACAAACCGGGCGACTTCGCGGAACAAGTCGGCACCGTATTCAAACGACGCGAATTCCTTTTCATCGCAAAACACTGTGAAGGCATTGTTGACATCGTTGGGTGCACTGATCACTTGCACGTTGAAGTAGCGACGCGGTGCAAATTCACGCGTGCTATGCCGCACCTTGAGATCAATGCTTCCGGTGCGGCTGCGAATTATTTCGTAGAATCCGACCCGCGCAGGTTCTCCGGCATGGCTGTCTTTTTTGGCTGAGAAGTTGATCCGCTGCGCCACCGACTCAAAGAATTGATCGAAGTGATTGATGAGGGTCACGTCGTCGTAATACGGCATGCGGTGGCTGAATAGCGAGCCGTGTTCGTCAACCACAAAAATGTCAACACTCTTGCCTTGGGTATGGAAGAAAAATTGTATTGCACCGGGGCGGCTCGCGGTGAACACGGTCGGCAGCACCGTTTCCAACAATGCGTTGCGGTCGATGTGCGTGGTCGCGTGGCGCGCATGCGGTTCGGCCAGATAGCGCAACAGATCGGCGTAGTTTTCTTTGCGTGCGTACACGAAGTTGTTGTTGTCGCGATGCACTACAAAATAATACTGCTCGCATTGCAAAATGTAGCGAGCGTCCTCGTGAAACGCTTCGCCGTAAAATGCCGTGAGTGCATCGGCAAATAATTCCTCAATGCGTTTTGCAATCGACGGGCCATGATTTGACGAGAAGCTAAACGCATTCACCGGCGGTGGTGCAACCTGACGCGACTCGTCCGAGTGGCCCCATTGCAGGTACTGGCATAGGCAGTCCATCAGCCCATGCACGTTTTGATACCCGAAATGCAGCACTTCCTGCCAGGTGGTGACCAGCAGCTGGTCGAAGCTCAACGCGAGATTCATCGCAAAGCCGCTATAGCTCAGCACGTCAGTGCGATTGCTGATGATATCCGCGCCTTGACGCGTACCGCGAGCCATCGGGTCGATCCCGATGTTGACAAATATCATCGCGCTTGAAATTGTCGGCGGGCGCGCCAGCGATTCCATATTGGTATCGGGCAGCTCGCCGCTGGGATAAGCCTGTTCAAGACAAGCAGTGATGGCACGGAATTCTTTGACATCAAGCTCGCTGTGTTGTGCGCGTACCGTCAATACGGTGCGCGGGTTCATCAACTTGTTGAAGTGCAGCCAGGCGATCAAACCCAGCGGGCGGGCGCTGCGTTTCAGGATGGCGTCAGATTTGTTTGCAGTCAGTGATAAATCCGTTCCGTGGCTCAAGGCCCAGGTGTTCTGGCCGTCGGCCCCGGCGATTTCCTGCAAGGCGAGATGGGTTTCAATCAGGTCGGGCGCAATGCCGCGGTTCACGATCTCGACTTTTCCAGCCTTACGTTCAAACGACGCGTAAAGTTTGCGACCCAAGACAGTCAAGTCACGCTGACTGATATAAATCAGGCGCGCTGTGCGGCGCGCAAAATCGGAAAGAAATGAATAGCTGTTGGTCAGTTCGTCGACCAGAACTTTGCGTTCTTTCAGAACCCGGTTGATCTTCCAGGTGCTGCGCGAATCAAGAATCGCCAGTTGGGTGGCATTCCATCCCCAGCGCTCTGCCAGCGCCTCCATCAACTCGCGCTGCCAGGTAATGTGCTTGGCGTGCGCGGGTGTGCTGAGCGCAAGATTCACTTTGAAGTAAAAGCAGCGCTGCACCAGCTCAAGCCGGTCTTTCTCCGTGCGCTTGTTTAAATATTCTTCGAGTTTTTCGATGAGCATCACGTAGGGGTCAAGTTTGTCGAGTGCGATTTCCCCATCATAAATGGCTTTTTTGAAGCGTGCGCAGAGCAAATCAATATTGGGAAATTCCTGGGCGTAGGTTTCCATCAACATGATTTTGAGCACCGATTTGTAGGGCGAGTCGATGCCCTTGTAAACCTGCCAAAGTGCCGCGCCAAAAAATTCCTGCGGCGGAATGGTGCTCAACCCGCCGAAGTCGATGATCTCGTTGGCGTTCACAAAACGGCGGGTAATCAGGTCGTTTATATAATTGTCATAATCCGCTTCCTGTTCAGGCGGCACCAGCCACCAGGCCGGGTAACGTCCCGCCACCAGTAGACCGGTGCGGTAAAATTCTTCCAGTAGCAAATGGTGCTGCGCGGTGCCGCTGCTCTCGCTGCTAAGATTCACCACTTCGCCGCTTTTGAACTGATCCGCATTCATCAAAAAAATGTGAACTTCAAGTCCGAGCGTCGCCGTCCACTGTTCGATGGCCAGCGCTTTTTTGCCTAACTCTTCAATCTCAGCGGCATTCAGCGTGGGGCGATGACACAGCCACAGGTCGAAGTCGCTGTTTTCGGAATACGCGATTGTGCCGCTCGATCCCATCAAAAATATGGCGTGAACATCGTGGGTGCGTAACGCGCGTTTTTTAAATTCGAAGGTTTTCGAAAAACGTTTGGCGGCTTCGAGACTTTTTTGCGTGGGCAAATAATCGGCAATGCCGCTGGGGGCGTCTTTGGAAATATAGCCGGGCAGCATCGGGTGATTGAGATGAAACAGCAGCGGCAGCAGCTCCAGAAAATCACGCTGTTTCCAGCGCAACGCTTCTTGTACGCGCAACAGCCGCTCACGATTAAGCATGAAGAAGCGTTGTTTAATGGCGCGGACTTCCGTATCTGCCGTCAGAGGTTTGAGCTGCATAAAATTCCAGACGCTAATGTTTACCGGCGATGCATTGGCTACACTTCAGCCGTCCCTCATCGGGTTTTTAATCGGGCGAAACGGTAAATACTTAAGCCTTAGGGTGGGTGGTGCCGATAGAGTGTTGTCCGTTTTGTGGGCAGTTGGCGCGGACGTCCATGCAGGACTTTGAAACGGGAGAACAACTATGCAACCGATGAATCTTAACCAGGCCACCCAAGTGTTGGAGTCTGCGCCTGTAGGTGTGTTGTTGTTGAATCAGGAGCGCCAGATCACTTGGGCGAACGAAGCATGCCATGCATTTTTTGGCGTGCCGGTCGGCGAGCTTGCGGCGAAGAATTTCAGCCAGATCACCGGCAGCATGTTGCAACGCGTGGTCGGGCAGGAAGGTATGTACTACGTTGCCGCCGCAGGCGAGCGAGCCGAGCGGTGGTTGCAATGTCGAGACCAGCCCGTAGAGAAGGGCGAGGCAAAATATTTTACCGATGTCACCGAGCTGCGACGCGTGCAGGCACAGCAGGAACGCATCGCGCATCAGTTGCAGGAATTGGCAACACTCGACCCCAAGACCGGGTTATTTACGCCGCGCGCACTGATGCAGAACCTCGAGCCGCTGGTGTCGCGCAGCCGCCGTTATAGCAATCCGCTGTCGGTGGTGGTTATGTCAGTCGGGGGACTCGCGGATTACAACAACCTGCCCAACGGTCCCGACGCGCAGCAGGTGTTGCTGGCGGTGGGTCATTTACTCAAGGACCAATTGCGCTGGGCGGACATCATCAGCCGCTCATCGAACAATGAGTTTGTGATGGTGCTGCCGGAGACCTCGACCGACTCCGCGCAAAAACTCATCGAGAAAGTACGTGCGCATTTGGGAAGCTTGGCGATTTCCGGTGCGCCCGAAAAGGGCTATGCGATTGATGCGCGCTTTGGGGTAGCAAGCTGGCAAAAGGGTGATGATGCGCAGCAATTATTGCAACGCGGTTACAACGCCGTCGCGCGATAATTTACCGGGCTGCGCGGCTTAAAAAAAATAGCCGCCAGCCCGGAAATCGCGCCGAATAAATGTGCATCTACGATCACCTCGCCCCCCGCGAGGCTCGCGGTGCCCGGCATCGGCCCGTGCCATTGTTCCCAGCCGAGCTTGAGCGTGATGATGATCAGTAGCCACCAACCCTCGCGTAATTTAAGACGAATTTCCGCCATGCACCCGGCGGTGAAATAGCCATGCAAGGCGCCGGATAACCCCACGTACCAGCCGACATCGGGTGTGAGCAGCAACAAGCCCAGGCCGGTCGCCAGCGCCGTGACCAGCACGATGACGATCCACTGGCCGTGACTGAAGCGCGCGCCAAAAAACATCCAAATTAACACCAGTCCCGCCAGGTTCAGCAGCAGGTGCATGACGCCCAAATGCAGAAAATTACCGGTGAGCAAGCGCCATATTTCGCCGTCGAGAATGGCTTCCCGGTCGTAACGTAAAAACTGTTGCACGGTGTCGCCGCCCAATTGCGCGACAATGGCCAGAGCGGCCACGACCAAGGGCACCACATACAATTTTGATTGTCGAAGCAGAGGATCAAGGCGCATTGGCATCACACACAGGACGGGCAGGTAGTATAGGAAGCGTTGGCGCACCAATCAAACCGGGGTGGCTTTTGTTATAGTAGGCCGCCCGTGGGTAGCGTGATTCGGAACAATAATTTGAGGGATGACTTTATGCAGCAGTGGGTGAGCAAGAAGCGCATGCGCGGTTTTACCTTGATTGAAATCATGGTGGTGGTGGTGATCCTGGGAATTCTCGCCGCGATTGTGGTGCCCAAGGTGATGGACCGCCCGGACACGGCGCGCATCGCCAAGGCCAAACAAGATGTGCGTGCGCTGGAAAGTGCATTGAACCTCTACAAGCTCGACAATTTTGTTTACCCGTCGACCGATCAAGGTCTGGAAGCGCTGGTGCAAAAACCCAGCGGTGCGCCCGAGCCGAAAAACTGGAAAGAAGGCGGCTATATTCCGCGCATGCCGAAAGATCCCTGGGGTAACCTGTATCAATATCTCAACCCCGGCACGCATGGCGCGGTGGATATTTATTCGCTGGGCGCAGACAACCAGGTCGGCGGCGAAGCGGCCAATGCCGATGTGGGTAACTGGAATATTGAGTAACCACGATCTGGCACCTTATTGAGGCCGACGCGGATAACCACCCCACCCCGGCAACTGCTCCTGCGTTGCTCTACCTTCCGCCATCCGTGGCGGCCGCCTGCGCGTCCACCCCTCCTCGAAAATGAGGAGGGGAGGAAAGACTCCGAATCTCCCCTCCTTATTTTCAAGGAGGGGTGGACGCGCAGCGGACGGGGTGGTTGCTGGGAGTAGTTAACACTGTCCCCTTTCGAGCCCATGGATGTGAAAACTAAATTATCATGCTCTGGCCCAGTCGATGGATCGCACGTGCGCCGCAATGCTGGTTTTACCCTCATTGAATTGATGGTGGTGATTTTCATCATCGGTATCGTCGCGGGTTTTGCGACCCTGTCGGTGGGGCAAAGTCATACGCGCGTGTTGCAAGATGAAGTCAAACGCATGCAAAGCCTGCTGACGCTCGCCAGCGATGAGGCTGTGCTGCAATCTGAAGAGCTCGCCATTGAGGTGTATCGCAACGGATATCGCTTCATGTTTTTGGCGCAATCAAAAGACGCATGGCAGTGGCAGCCGGTACAGGACAACGCGATTTTTCGCCCGCGTTGTTTTCCCGAGGGCGTTGAGCTGAGCGCTGAAATCGAAGGTACCCACACGGTGCTGGAGCGCTTCGATTGTGCGGCCGAGGCAGCCAAAGCCGATGCGGAAAAAAAGGATAACGAAGAAAAGTCTCTGGTGACCAAATTCAGCAAAGACGAAGACGTGCCGCCGCGCATTTTTTTACTGTCGAGCGGCGAAATGACGCCGTTCAATTTGACCTTGTCGCTGCCGGACAAAACCAGCTCGCGTCTGGTGGGCGATTTAACCGGCAAACTCACACAACCGGCGCCAGGTGATGACAAAAAGCCCTCGTAACTCACACGGCTTCACGCTGTTGGAAGTGCTGGTCGCGCTCGCGGTGCTGGCGCTGGCTCTGGCGGCGGGTATCAAGGCAGCGGGGTCGAATATTGACAACGCGGCTTATCTGCGCGATCGCACCCTGGCGCACTGGGTGGCGATGAACAAACTCACTGAAATGCAAGTGTTCAACAAGTTTCCGGCTAAGGGCTCCACGGAGCATGGTTCATTATTGCTGGCCGGGTCGGAGTGGTATTGGACGGTGCAAACCGCCGTGAACAAATCCATTCCAACCTATGAATTCGGCGTGGCCAACATCGAAGTGCGGCACAGCGAAGATGCGAAGCAAGCGCTCGCGACGCTGGTTGCGGCGTACTAGTTAAAGCTGCCGCTCAATGATGAATCGAAAAATAGCGGGACCACCGTTTGAGATACTTCGAACGAAACACCTTTCCCCTGCAAGGGGGAAGGTCCCCATCCCGGCCTTTCCCCTTGCAGGGGGAAGGAGAGCTTTATGTCTTGGAGCAAATTTTTTGCGCGGCTCGAACGCTGGATTCACTCTGATCGAGTTGATCGTTGCGATGGCTGTGTTCGCCGTGATGGCGACCATGGCCTACAGCGGCTTGCAGTCGGTGCTGGACGCGCGTGCGCGCACCGAGCAGCACGCGCAAAAACTGGCGGCGTTGCAAACCGCGTTTTTTTGGCTGGGCAAAGATATCGAGCAAGCCGTGCCGCGCAGCGTGCGTGATCCGTTTGGTGGGTACCTCAAGCCGTTGCTGGCGGAGCAGACCGCCGAATATAGCCTGGAGTTGACACATGCAGGTTGGAGCAATCCGTTTGCCACCGAAAAACGCCAGCGCAGTTTTTTGCAACGTGTTGCTTACCGGGTGCATGAAAAGCAACTGCTGCGTAAATACTGGTTTGATCTGGATCGTGAATATAATAGCGCGACGTTTGAAACCGTGTTGCTCGAGGGCGTGAGCGCAATGGAAATGCGTTACGTCGACCAGAAGCTGGAGTGGCAGACCCAGTGGCCACCGTTGGGTGGTAACGAGGTATTGCCGTTGGCAGTGGAGGTCAGTCTTGACATTGACGGCTTCGGAAAAATTTCGCGGCTGTTTCGCCTGCCGGAGAAGCCGCTGTGATGGAACATTGCGAAACGGGTCGGCGGGCAACTCAACGCGGTGTCGCGCTCATCACCGCGTTACTGGTAATCGCACTGGTGACCGCCGCCGCAGTGGCGATGGCGTCGCGTCAGCAGCTCGATATCCGCCGCACCGCGAACACGCTGCAACGCGATCAAGCCTATGTGTACGCAGAAGGTGCGGAAGTGATGGCGCGCGTGGTGTTGGCGAAAGACGATCCCACCACCGATCACAAAGAAGAAGACTGGGGCAAAAGCGGTGTGACGATTCCGTTCCAAGGCGGTTTGCTGACGGGCACGTTGGAAGATATTCAGGGGCGGTTCAATTTGAATAACGTTGTTAAAAAAGATGGGACTGTTCATCAGCCCGATGTCGAACGGCTGAAGCGCCTGTTGACGATTCTGAAAGGCAAAAGCACCGGTGAAGACATCTGGAAAAATGCCGAGCCCAGCGACTTGGCCAATGCCGTGCGCGATTGGATTGATAGCGACAGCGACGTATCGCCGGGCGGTGCTGAGGATAGCGATTATTTGCAGCTTGAGCGTCCCTATCGTGCAGCCAATGCGCCGATGGCCGCGACCAGCGAGCTGCTCCTGGTACGCGGATTTACGCCTGCGATTTATCGCGAAGTGGCACCTTTTGTCACCGCGCTGCCGGAACGCACGCTGATTAATGTCAATACCGCCAAGTTGGAAGTGTTGCGCACGCTCGATGAAAATATCACCTGTGTCGATGTTACCAAGCTGGGACGTGATGAAGAGGTGTTGACGGCGAGCACAAGCGATGCGTCTACGAAGGCCAAGCCGACTGTTTTCACTGACGTGGAAAAGTTTCTGCAAGATGTCGGTGCCGGATGCAAGTTCGCGGGTTTTACCCCCCCACCAACGACCGGCGGCGCAACTCCGCCGCCGGTCG
>JANMQQ010000144.1:0-2992 GCA_031370545.1 Gammaproteobacteria bacterium | reverse complement strand
TTGCCGCTGCCCGCACCGGCCAGCACTAGCACGTGACCATCCGGTGCGCACACCGCACTGCGCTGCGCGTCATTGAGATTTTCGAGAATACGAGTGACATCCATAGGGCGGGGAGTGTAGCAAATATGTTTGCGACGCAAGGCCACATTACGCTACAACAAGTACACGAGGTATATGTTCCAAGGCATGGAAAGTAACCGAATGAAAAAATAAATTGTGGAACGCCCGCAATGCATTCCCGCGCATCGAAAGGAGCGAGCGATTTATGAAAAAGAAGCTTAAAGCCATTCCTCAATTTGCTTCCGAGAAAGAGGAGCAAAAATTTTGGGCAACCCACGAATCGACTGAATACGTAGATTGGTCTGCGACAAAACGTGTGCGTTTTCCTAAGCTCAAACCATCGACTGAAACCATTTCGTTACGCCTGCCACAGGCGTTATTGGAGCGCATCAAAGTTGAGGCTAACAAGCGCGATGTGCCGTATCAGTCGCTCATCAAAGTGTGGCTGTCTGAAAAGGTTTCTTGAGCGGCTCGCACGCACGCCATGCTTTTTGTAGAATCGCCACTCATCCCGTTGGACCGGAGACCCGCCATGACCACCTTAAAAATTTTCAACGACACCGCCGCAGCCAAGCCGGTCGCGACTTACACCGACATCGACGTTATCGCCACGCAACTGCATGGAGTGGGGGTGCGTATCGAGCGTTGGAAAGCCAACAAAACACTGACCAACGACATGTCGAACGACGACATCATCGCGGCGTATCGCGAGTCGGTGGATCGCTTGATGAACGAATACGGTTTCAAATCGGTCGACGTGGTCGCGCTAACGCCCGATCATCCGCAGAAGGCCGAGTTCCGCAAAAAATTTCTCGAGGAACATCAGCACGGGGATTTTGAAGTACGCTTTTTCGTCGACGGTAAAGGACTTTTTTACCTGCATCCGAACGACCAGGTGTATTGCCTGATGTGCGAGAAGGGTGACCTCATCAGCGTGCCCGCGAACATGAAGCATTGGTTCGACATGGGCGAAAATCCCAACTTCAAATGCATCCGCCTATTCACTACGCCGGAAGGCTGGGTCGCGCAATTTACCGGCAATCCGATTGCGAAATCGTTTGCGAGCTTCGATCAGTTTTAATGTTGTAGGGCGCCATTCATGGCGTCCTTTCCGCTCACCGGGCGCGATGAATCGCGCCCCTACGGAATTCTTCCATGCTCACGGCCATCCTCACCGATATTGAAGGCACGACCTCGTCGCTGTCGTTCGTGAAAGACATCTTGTTCCCGTATGCGCGTGCACACTTGGCAGATTATGTGGTGTCGCATCGTGACAATTCGGAAGTGCGCGGTTGCCTCAACGAGGTGCGCGCGATTGCGGGTGCGCAGCTCACTGACGCGCAAGTGATCGAGCAACTGCTTCGCTGGATCGACGAAGACCGCAAAATCACGCCGCTGAAAGCGCTGCAAGGCTTGATTTGGGAGTCGGGTTATCAAAGCGGTGCGTTCCAAGGTCATATGTATGAAGACGCCGCCAACCGATTACGCGTTTGGAAGCAGCGCGGTTTGCGACTGTTCATCTATTCGTCGGGTTCGGTTTACGCGCAGAAACTGATTTTCGGCCACACTGCATTTGGTGATCTAACGCCGCTATTTGAGGGCTATTTCGATACTACCGTAGGCGGTAAGCGCGAAGTGGATTCCTACCGAAAAATCGCGACGGCGATTGATGTGCCGCTGCAAGATATTTTATTTCTCTCCGACATCAAAGAAGAGCTCGACGCCGCAGTGGCAGCCGGAATGCAAACCGTCTGGTTGCTGCGCGACGGCGTGATCGACACTCGCGCGGCGCATCGCCAGGTTAGGGATTTCAACGCGATTGAAGTATGACTGGCACGCGAAAAAATTTGCGCCTGAAGCATTACGACTATTCGACGCCCGGTGCATATTTCATCACGGTATGTGTGCAGGAACGCACGAGTTTGTTCGGTGAGATTACGGATGGGGCGATGCGAGTGAATGAGACGGGCCAAGCCGTGTTGCAGACTTGGCAAGGATTACCCGGGCGATTCCCAGCAATCGAATTGGATGAGTTTGTAGTCATGCCGAACCACGTCCACGGCATCCTACATAACGTAGGGGCGCCATTCATGGCGCCCGGACTCAGCGCGCCCGAACCGTCAGACGCGATGAATCGCGCCCCTACGTTGGGGGAGATGGTTCGCGCACTTAAGGCGGTATCAACGCGTGCTATACGACAACAGGTGCTGCCGTCGTTTGCTTGGCAACGCAACTACTACGAACACGTCATCCGCAACGACGGCGAATTGTCGAAAATCCGCGCATACATCGTAAACAACCCGCTGCAATGGTCGCTGGATCGGGAAAATCCGGCGACAATCAGGCGTCTGATTTCAAAAGAGCTCACTGAAATTTTTGGCAGTGATTTGCCATAGTGGCCCTGCGTATGGTCGTTCCTTCAAACTAAAACTCCTGCGCAAAACGCACCAAAATCGCGGACTCGGCAGCCTTGCCCGACATGCCAATGGTTTTGCCGAAGCTCTGGAACGGGGTCAGGCTTGTGGAACGGGGTCATGGAACGGGGTCAGAACGGGGTCAAGAACGGGGTCAGGCTTGCATAAGGGTCAAGAACGGGGTCAGGCTTGCATAATTGCACTATCGATTGCGTCGCCATTTTTCGCGAAACCCGACGGGACATCCAAGTCCCCTCGGGAGCGAAAAATTGGCGACGGGTATGCCTTCGGCAGGCCCGAGCCGTCCTGCGTCCATCACGATACGCCACACTGCGGCGTGCCATGACTGCCACAAATGACTCTACGCCGTATCGGTTGCCTTGTGTTTTGTCTACACCCGCACTCGCGTGCGGACTCCAACAAAACCCCCGGCTCCTACGGCTACTCGGGGGTCGTCGCACTTCCTGTGCTCCTTCCTGGTATTGAATCCCCCCACCAGAGCAACATTGCTGTTTTAT
>JANMQQ010000124.1:0-5619 GCA_031370545.1 Gammaproteobacteria bacterium | reverse complement strand
AGCCTTTCAGGCCCTGCTCGTAGGCATAGAGATAGATGCTCTTGAAATCGTCGTAGGGATATTGCGTCGGCACGTTCGCGGTTTTGGAAATGGATGAATCGATCCATTTCTGCGCGGCGGCTTGCACGTCCACGTGTTCCTTCGGGTTGATGTCATCGGCCGAGATGAAATAATCCGGCAAGGTCTCGCCATCTTGATTTGAGCCCGGGATTGCGCCGGGGTTGACCAGCGTGCGGTAAGCCAGCAGCTCGAACGAAAACACGTCGATTTTTTCCTTGCTCTTTTTGCCTTCGCGGATCACGTTGCGGTAGTAGTGATGAGCAAAGCTGGGCTCAATGCCGTTGCTGGCATTGTTGGCCAACGACAGCGAGATGGTGCCGGTCGGTGCAATCGAGGTGTGATGCGTGAAGCGCGCGCCGACCTTGGCAAGCTCCGCCACCAACTCGGGTTCGACTTCCGCGATGCGCTGCATGTAGCGACTATATTGGGCATGCAACACCTTGCCCTTGATGGTGTCGCCTTCATGGTAGCCGTCGTCGATCATCTCGGGTCGCTTGGCCAGCATCTCGGCGGTCACAGTGAAGTCCTGCTCCAACGTCGGAGCCGGACCTTTTTCCAGAGACAGATCGAGCGCGACTTTCCAGCCTTCCACCGCCATCTCGCGCGTCACGCGTTCGGTGAAATCCAGCGAGTCTTTCGCGCCGTATTTCATGCGCAACATGGTTAATGTCGAGCCCAGGCCCAGGTAGCCCATGCCGTGGCGGCGTTTGCCGAAAATTTCGTCGCGCTGCTGTTGCAGCGGCAGGCCGTTGATCTCCACCACGTTGTCGAGCATGCGCGTGAAAATCGCGACGGTTTTGCGGTACTCGTCCCAATCGAAACGCGCGCGATTGGTGAATGGATGGTGCACGAACTTGGTGAGATTAACCGAGCCCAGCAGGCAGGAGCCATATTCCGGCAACGGTTGTTCGCCACAGGGGTTAGTCGCCCGAATATTTTCGCAGAACCAGTTGTTGTTCATCTCGTTGACTTTGTCGATCAGGATGAAGCCCGGCTCGGCGTAGTCGTAAGTGGAGGACATGATCACGTCCCACACGCGGCGGGCCTTAATGGTGCGGTACACGCGGCAGGCGACCAAGCCTTGCTTGTTGACGATGTAGCCTTTTTTGCTGGCCCATTCGCGCCAGATCACTTTTTCAGGATCGTGGATATCGAGTTGGTCAACCTCCGCTTCTTTCTGCGAAACCGGGAACGCGAGTTTCCATTGCTCGTCGTTTTTTACCGCTTCCATGAAGTCGCGCGTGATCAGCAGCGACAAGTTGAACTGGCGCAGCCGTCCCGACTCACGTTTGGCGCGCACGAAATCCAGCACGTCGGGGTGGCCGACATCAAACGTGGCCATTTGCGCACCGCGCCGACCGCCCGCAGACGACACCGTGAAACACATCTTGTCATAGATATCCATGAACGACAGCGGGCCGGAGGTGTGCGCCCCAGCACCTGCGACAAACGCGCCGCGCGGCCGCAGCGTGGAAAATTCATAGCCGATGCCGCAGCCCGCTTTCAAGGTCAGCCCGGCCTCATGCACTTTTTGCAAGATGTCATCCATGGAGTCGCGCACCGTGCCCGAGACGGTGCAGTTGATCGTCGACGTGGCGGGTTTGTATTCCAGTGCGCCCGCGTTGCTGGTGATGCGTCCCGCCGGGATTGCACCACGGCGCAGCGCCCACAGAAAGCTTTCGTACCACTCGCTGCGTTTTTCCGGCGTGGCTTCCACGTCAGCCAACGCGCGCGCAACGCGCTGATAGGTTTCGTCCATGGACTGATCGACCGCGCGACCATCCTTGGTTTTTAACCGATACTTTTTGTCCCAGATGTCGATTGAGGCAGTTTGGTACGGAATTTCGGTAGTGGTCACTGGTCCAGTCTTCAAGTGTGCAATTTTCATTTTGTTTGGCTTCCCCCATGAGTCGATTTGGATGGGAGTAACGGTCCGATTACTCCGCCGAACTTCGAAAACGGGCCAATGACCGATGCGAAGGCGCGCCGTTGAAGGGCAAAAAATTTGTTTCGTAAATGAGCTCGTCTCGTGTGATCACAGCGTGTGTGTAATCACGGCCGAGATCCTTGGCGAAATTCAATTTGTTGAAGTCAGCAGTTACTGCGAACAACACAACATCTTGTGTTGAGGCAGGAGATTATTGCTACATGTAGTGGTTGTCAATCAATTACTGGATCTAAAAATAAAGGCCAATATTTTCAATATTCTGCCAAAAAACACCGCTTGTTTTTGCCTGCCGCTTGAAATCCGCTGTCGCTCACCAAATATAACTGAGCACAGTTACACGATGTTGAACCTACGATCTGGAGCCACTATGAACATGATGCGTTATTACCCTTGGAGTGTTTTTAATCCCTTGCAACACGAAGCGGCGCGCGCTTTCACACAACAGGTGCGCAAAGCGGCAGAAGGTTCTGCCAATGATGGCGATTGGGAGCCCGCTGTCGACATTCGTGAAGAAGCTGACCGCTACGTCATTTTAGCTGACGTGCCAGGTGTTGAAGGTAAGGATATTGAAATCCAAACCGAGAACGGCATGCTTAGCATCAAAGGCACGCGCACACCGATGGCGGCAGCGGAACGCAATCTCTACAAACGTGTCGAACGTTCGCGCGGGTCATTTGTACGGCACTTCACCTTGCCTGAAGCTGCGGACACCGAGCACATCACCGCGCGCAGTCAGAGTGGGGTGCTGGAAGTCGTCATCCCTAAAGCGCAAGCAGTGCAGCCGCGCAAAATCGTTGTTGGTGGTTAACCGCACAGGGCGCGCCTGAAGCGCGCCCTTACTTTTTGCTTGGAGGAAGTTGACAGTGAGCTACAAAACGGTGTTGAGCGTGCTGGGCATGCTCGGAGTGCTGTCGGGTCCGGCGGAGGCGGTGTTACCCGCCGTCGACAGCGAAGGTCAGCAAGTTCCCAGCCTGGCGCCAATGCTTGACAAAGTGACGCCCGCAGTTGTCAACATCTCCACGCGCGGCAGCATGCGCGCACAGCAAAACCCGCTGATGCAGGATCCGTTCTTCCGTTACTTCTTTGATGTGCCCAATCAGCCGCAGCGGCGTGAAACGCAAAGCCTGGGCTCCGGTGTGGTGGTCGACGCACAGCAGGGCTACATCATCACCAACAATCACGTTATCGAACACGCTGAAGAAATTACCGTCACGCTGCGCGATGGCCGCAGCTTGAGCGCGAAGTTAGTCGGCACCGATCCCGATGCGGACATTGCCGTGATCAAAGTGCCGAGCGAAAAGCTGCTCGCGCTGCCGCTGGCCGACTCCGACCAGACACGCGTCGGCGACTTCGTCGTCGCCATCGGTAATCCGTTCGGTTTGGGACAGACCGTGACCTCGGGCATCGTCAGCGCGCTCGGGCGTTCCGGCTTGGGTATTGAAGGCTACGAAGATTTCATTCAAACCGACGCATCAATCAACCCTGGCAATTCCGGCGGTGCTCTGGTGAATTTGCGTGGCCAGCTCATTGGTGTCAACACCGCGATTATCGCGCCGGGCGGCGGCAACGTCGGCATCGGCTTCGCCATTCCCATCAACATGGTGCGCGACATCATGGACCAGTTGGTGAAACACGGTGAAGTGCGGCGCGGACGCCTGGGCGTATTAATTCAAGACATGACACCCGATCTGGCCAGCGCCTTCGGCATCGACAATAAAGCCGGTGCGGTGATCGCACAAGTGGTCGCGGGTTCCACCGCTGACAAGGCCGGTGTGAAAGTCGGCGATGTCGTGATGGCCGTAAATGGCCGCGACGTGCACGGCTCAGGCGACTTGCGCAACCGCATCGGCATGTTGCGTATCGGCGAAAAAGTCACGCTCAAGCTCCTGCGCGACGGAAAGCCGCATGAAGTTGTCGCAACAGTCGCCGAAGCCCAGCAAACCAAGCTGGCAGGGAAGCACATTTTTTCCAAACTTGAAGGCGCGCAGTTGGGCAATGTCGATGAGCTACCCGCCAACTCGCGCGCACATCAAGCCGGGGTCGTGGTGCTGGACGTAGAGCGTAACAGTGCCGCCGCGCGCGCCGGTTTGCGCAAAGGCGACATCATCACCAACGCCAACCGCGTACCGGTGAACGACATGGAAGATTTAAAACGCGCCGCCAAACGCTCGGACCAAGGCATTCTGCTAAATCTGCTGCGCGGTGAGACGGCGTTATTTGTGCTGATTCGGTAACTACCAACAACGAGATGCGAGCAGGCTGCCGAGTGTGCCGCCTGCCGCGTCCTACCCTGCGTGGCCAAAGTCGATGGTAGTGTGTAAGAGGATGACCTACAAGTAACGGCTAAAATTTACCGACGCCATGAAACCTCCGGAGCCCGGTTGATGACCGCAAGCATTCCCGTACCGCAAGAAGCCATCGCGTCATTTTGCTCCCGCAACCACATCAGACGCCTCGCACTTTTTGGCTCCGTGCTACGCACCGATTTCAGGCCCAATAGCGACATTGACGTGTTGGTAGAATTTGAATTTGATCATGTGCCTGGCCTGTTCGGCATCGCGCGTATGGAATGCGAACTCTCTGAGATATTCGACGGCCGCCGCGTCGATCTGCGTACCTTGGAAGATTTAAGTCGCTACTTCCGCGACGACGTAGAGAAACAAGCCGAGGTGCAATATGCAAAAGCCGGATGAAGTGCGCTCAAGCATATGCTCGATGCAGCCGGGCAAGCGTTAGCGTTCGCCCGCAATCGTAGCCGTGCGGACCTTGATACCGAATCTGATGCTGGTGTTCGCGCTCGTCAAAAAAACATCTTCCGGCTCCGTATCCAGCACGTCGAAGCTGTACAGGGAACTGAGGCGCTGTGCTTCGTCCGGCAGCAGGTTGGCAGATTGCATGTATTGGCTCCGTGAGATGGCTACCGGCCGATGGAGTTTCCGGGAAAATATGCCGGATGTCGACATCATCATCGGAGACTCCGTGGTGTTTTCGCAGTTGCGGAATTAGTCGCGGGCGTTTGGGTCAATAAGCGGGGTCAAGACTATTTGCAATAAGCCCGGCTCTACTTGAGCTTGTCGAAATGCGCTCCCTCTGAAACAACAGGTTAGCAACGGCTTCGACAGGCTCAGCCGAACGAATTGAATAAATCGGCGTTTCCCTATGTTACCAACACGCTGATGCAAGCCAAGCGCCGAGTGTACCGCCTGCCGCGTCCCAGGCGAGGTCTCGCCAGCTCCAGCCTTTGTTGCGGAATTCCTGGTCGAGGAATTCTTTGCCCGCGCCGATGCCGATGCTGACGGCGGCGCCCACGCGGAATGCGTCGCAGCGGCTGGTGTCTTGGTTGCGAGCGGCGCGCACCGCGACTGCGCCGATTACGGCGGATGCGGCGGCGTGTTTATATTTGTCGGGGCTGGTCCAGGGATCATCTTTGGCGGGCAACGGTGAGCAGGCGCATAGCGCTGCGAGGGTCGCTGCCAATAAAGTCAAGGTGAGCGACTTAGTGACCGGCATATAACCGCTGCACTTGCGTAGGGAAATGCGCGACGATACGATCGCGGCGCAGTTTTAACGTTGGTGTGATCAAGCCATTGTCGATGGTCCACGGTTCGCGC
>JANMQQ010000081.1:0-17002 GCA_031370545.1 Gammaproteobacteria bacterium | reverse complement strand
AACGATCTGGCAGGCCAGCCGTTGATTGGCGTACTACTGACGCTGCGACATCCTGTGCTCGGGGGCATGCGCAAATGGCGAATCAAGGACTTCGAAAACCACCTGGTCTTCTACCTGCCGCGTCCTGACGGTGCGTCCATCGTGCGAGTACTGCACGCAGCACGGGACTGGTGGAGCTTGTTGGGTCTTGTTGACTAAGACAGCTCACCGATAAAGGGATTCCCCGTGACTCGGGCAGTAGTAGCGGTCCTTAAAAAGGACGGCAAGAATCTGATTGATCTGGGAACCCTAATAACTAGCTAACTAGCCGGTGTGAATTGATCTAAGCTTTTATATTTACAGGATTTCCAAAAAGTCCGGGGTTTGGGCGTAGAACCCCAATGTTGTAAACAAAAATGTCTTGCACGCCGTTGGTATCACCAGGGACCAGCGTTGAATCACTGGATGAAAATGCCACGTATTGACCATTGCGCGAAATCGCCGGGAAATTACTGCTCGCGGCGAGTGCCCCATTGGAGCCGCTCTGGGTGATACGAATGGTTGAGCCATAATTTTCGTCGAACACTCCGTTCTGGTCTGGATCCCGGTCATGCAAAAACACATCGCTGATACTGTTGGCGTCATCCGTCGTCAAGTTCGTCGCAGCCGACACGAACACCACAAAGCGGCCGTCGCCGGAAAGCGCCGGATGCAGGCAGTGGTTATTCGCTGCAGCGCCATTACTGCTGACTGACACGCGCACGATGGTAGCCGAAGTTCGATCATAGACAAAAATGTCTTGCCAGCCACCCGTGTCGTTCGCCACCAAATTGGTTGCTAACGATTCAAACGCTACAAAACGGCCGTTTTGTGACAATATCGGTGACGAACTAAGGGCATCACTCTGCACACCGTTAAGGCCCACGCTGACACGCGTCGTGGCCGTCGTGCTTCGGTCGTACAAAAAAATGTCGCTTTGATTGTTGGTGTCGCCCACCACTAAGTCGCTGGCTGATGACTGATAGGCAACCCAATTTCCATCCGCTGAAATCGCCGGATGATCGCTAATCCCATTCGCCGCTTGCCCCTGCGCGTTAACACTGATGATGAAGATTGGCTCCGCTTCAGCTGCGGTTGCCAACAGCACGCTCGCTGTCAATAACATGGGATGGATGAATTTGAATTGCATACACGCGCCTTGAACGTCATGAGGCAAACCTGACGCTCAAGATATCGGAACGGATCGACAAACTCTGAGGAACGCACCCAACCACAACGCGGCATTTGGAATGCAGTGTGGACTGCTGCGCAGTTCAGCCCATGGGGATGGTCACGCTACAACGGAATCCGCCTAATTCTTCTGAGCGGCCCAGCAGTAGTTCGCCACCGTAGTGTTCGACTAAATCTTTGACGATGGATAAGCCCAGACCATGCCCTGCGGTGCTCTCGTCGATGCGCACGCCGCGCAGTGTGAGTTTGTCGAGCTCCTGTTGATCAACACCTGGCCCGTCGTCCTCGACCATGAACGTCCACTGTGGCTGAGCAGCAATGGTTAAACGCACGTGCGAATTGGCCCACTTGTATGCATTGTCGAGCAGATTGCCGAGCAGCTCGAACAAATCTTCGCGATCCAGCCGACAATCGCTGTCGCTGACGACGTGGGTCTCGATATTTAATTCTTTGTCGCGATACACCTTGCGCAGCGTCTGCACCAGGGAGTCGATTTCCGCCGCCAGGTCGTACTGCCCGGACGGCAACGCTGCGCCGACAATGCGCGCGCGTCGCAGCTCGCGTTCAATCAGTTGATGCACGCTGTGCGTGTGCAGTTGCAGGCGAGACTTCAGTTCCGGGTGTTGGGAAATTTCCGGCTGATCAAATTGCTGCATCAGTGCAGTGAGCGGCGTTTTTAAGCCGTGCGCCAGATTGCCCAGCGCGTTGCGCGAACGCTCCAGGCGCTTTTGCAGCAGATCCAGCAGGCGATTGATTTGTTGCACCAGCGGTTGCACCTCACGCGGCGCGTGCGCCACGGTGAGGTGACGCAGAGCGCCCTGTTCCAGCGCGCGCAGTTCGCTGCGAATATCATCCAGCGGTCGCAAGCCGCGACTCACCCACCAGGTTTGCAATCCCACCAGCGTGATTAAAATGCCTACGGCCAATAATGCGTAGCGCCATTGGAATGCACGTACATCCACGTACAGCGGTTCAATATCCTCTGCAACCGCAATCGTGACGACGCGCTCGAATTTATGAAAGGTGCGCGTGACCAACAGCAAATGTTGTTGCGCTGGGCCGTCGGTTTCGCCCCGCACATACCCACCGGGCGCAGGTGTTGTCGTTTTAAGATCGGTGTCCCATAACGAACGCGAACGAATCACTACGGCATCGGACTGCACGCGGAAATAATGTCCGGAAAGCGGTCGCAGGTAGTTGGGATCAACATGCGCGGCATCAATGCTCAGCGCGCCGTCGGGCGAAATGCGTAATGCCGCGAGTACCAATTCGGCGTCTTCTTGTAGATGTGTCGTTGCGGTATTTTTTAGCAGAACTGCTACTGCACTATTTGCGACCAGCCACTGCAACAGCAGCGCTGCAACCAGACTGACAATCAACCCGACCGCTAACCGCGCCTGCAACGAGCGCAACATTAAGGGGTTCCGGTGAACATGTAACCTTGTCCGCGCCGCGTCTGAATATATTCTTTGCCGAGTTTTTGCCGCAGCCGTTTTACGTACACTTCAATCACGTTGCTGTCTTTGTCTGAATCGAAATCATAAACGTGTTCGGTGATGCGCGACTTGGTGAGTATTTTTCCGGAGTGCAGCATGAACAGCCGCAGCAAGCGGAACTCGGTACCGGTCAATTCGATGGTTTCACCTTGCGACGTTGTCACGGTCTGGCGCTGTTCGTCGAGCGCCAGACCGGAATTTTCCAGCACTCCGCCTGCTTGCTGATGAGCGCGACGAATCAAGGCATTGATGCGCGCCAGTAATTCCTCGGTATGAAACGGTTTGCCCAGGTAGTCATCCGCGCCTGCTTTAAATCCGTCGACGCGCTCATGCCAGGCATCACGCGCGGTCAAGATGATCACTGGCACTTTTACACCGGCAGCCCGCCAGTTTTTTAAAACGTCGAGACCGGGGCGGCGTGGCAAACCCAAATCAAGCACCACCGCATCGTAGGGGTTTTCGCCGCCCATGAATTCACCGTCAACGCCGTTGTCGGCCACGTCAACCGCAAAGCCCGCTTTCGCCAATTGCTGTTTCAGCGGAGCGCTTAAATCTGCATCATCTTCAACCAGTAAAATTCTCATGCGTTATTTTTGCTTGGTCCGCTGTAATTCACCGCTGCGTGCATTGAAATATAACTCGCGTACGACACCGACCTTGTCGACAATTTCTATTTCATAGATCAGTCCGTACTCCTTGTCCTTGAGCTCGGCTTCCAGCACCTTGCTGTCGGGATAGCTGGCGCGAACTTTCGCCACCACTTTTTCCAGCGGCACGATCACACCGCTTTCCTGCAGGCGACGGGCGCGCTCGTGATCATCGTCATCGGCAAAGACCTGGCCCATTGACGCGAGCGCGATCAACACCAAGCACCAGCGCGCCGTATCACGCATTAATGTTTAGTCCCCCCAACGACCGCGGCCGGGGATTCTGATTTCGCCTTCGCGGAATGAACCTTCATCCGCTTTCGTGTGACAGGCCGCGCAGTTGCTGAGGCTACCCACCTTGTCATTTCCCTTCACCAATTTAGCAGGCAGCTCGTTGTGTTGATGGCGAATATACGGCGTATCGGTAATGCGATCAGGCACATCTTTAGCGGCAATGGAGCGCAGGATTTTCTCCGAGCGTCGATAGTTGCCGTGCTCCGCGCTATTGGCGACCAGATACGCCAACATCTGTTCGTGAGTTGCCGCAGGCAGCTCGGCATTATCACCAAAGTGATCTTTCAGCTGGCTCATGACTTTGCGCCAGGAGCGTTCCGGCAGCAAGCCGGGTTGATATGCGAAATGACACCCGCCGCATTCTTTCACATATTGCGCATTGTCGACACGCGCGACATCGACGGTGCGTTCAAATAATTTAGAGCTGTGCCTGCCGTAATCATCATCTTCACTCAGCACCATTTGGCTGCCTGCAGTCAACACGCCGGCACCCACTGCGAGCAGTATAGAGCGGATTTTCATAGGAGTTTCCTCATCGTTAAAATTCATTCAAATCGGATTTATTGCATGCTAATAAAACTAAGAAAATCGCCTTTTTCCTGCGCGCTGCATTCGCGGCCCAAGGTCCATTCACAGTTGCGCTTGAACCACTTCTCAATTTCGGCGACATCGGTTAAGCGCTTGGTGTTGACAGAAGGTGCAAGCGGTTCAATGCTCTTGCCGGTCTTCATGTGCTTGCCGGTCTGACGCAAGTCTTCGGTGTGGCAGGTTGCGCAGCGGCGATCCTTGCCCTCGCTGCTCACGCCAAACGAGTGCGTCCACAGCGTCTTGCCCGCTTGCGCGTCAAACTGTTGCGCACCCTGCTTTTGATATTGCTGTAACAAGTCGGTCACCGCCGTTGCATGCGCGCCACTCATGAATATCAAGCTTGCGCACCCTGCGGCGAATAGTTTGCTGAGTTTCATCACATGGCCTCCGTTGTTCCTGATGGGTGTTTATGTGCGCGCTTCTTGTAGCCGGTAATCATTGCGCGTACCAGATTCTCTTCATGCAGCACGCTACCGGCGATCACGCCGCACACATGTGCAATAACGAGTAATAAAGTGAAGTTGGCGAGGAATTCATGCACATGCTTCAATCGAACTTCCCACACGACGCCTAACCCGCCCAACCAGTGCGCCAACGGCCCGGCTTGATCACCCACGGCATACAACGTAATTCCCGAAACGCTGGTGGCCGTTAGCAGCATCAGCAACGCGATGATCATCGCGCCACCGGCCGGGTTGTGGCCGAGGTGACGCGGCGCTTCGCCACGGAACATGTCGCGGAAATAGGCGAAAACAACGCGCGGGGAAAATACGAAATCGGCGAAACGCGCGTGACGTGGGCCCGCAAATCCCCAAATCAACCGGAACACCAGCAAGCCGGTAATCACATATCCCGCATTGGCGTGCAGCAACATCCAGGCGTCTTCAGTCAGGTAGTCAATGATAAATGCCGTCACCAGGCTCCAATGGAACACTCGCACCAACACATCCCATACCTTGATTTGTCTCGCCGAGTTCATGACCTGCTCCGGGTGCTGTGATCTTGCGTAAACAATAGTAGCCAGCGATGAAATCAAGCTGAACAAACTCACCTCTGCATTGCGCAGAAATTCATTTGGTGTTTCAGTTAGCCACTCAAGATTTGGAGGTGAGGTATGCAGACCCGCAACAAGATGAAATGGCTGTGTGGCACGCTGGTATTTTTAAGCGCCGTGGGATGTGCGCAGAAGAACGTGCAAACCTATCCCGGCGCGAAACTGGCCAAAGATGAAATTGCCATCCTGATCGCCGACCGCAGCGCGGACGCAAATGTCGTGATCCGGCGCGTCAACGGTGTCGACACCCTACGTGATCGCTCACCGCAGATTGAAGTACTGCCAGGAAAACAAATCGTGCGTGTCGAAGTTTCCAAACTCGGCGGCAGCAACGACGCCTACGCCGACACACGCAGCATCAACACCATTACCTTCGAAGCCCTCCCCGGCCGCGCCTACAGCGTGCGCGGAAAATTCGTCGACGGCTTAGGCCAAGTGTGGGTGGTGGATGATCGAAATGCGATGGTGCCCGCGATTACGGCGGCGGCGGAGAAGTAGCGGGAGACCAAGCCTACGGTCCAAACATCCACTCTCCGCAGTTACCGCTCGATCTGCTTGTGCAGCTTGATTGGGGCCGCCTGCTTTTTGCGGATGCGGATATTGAGCAGCTCGACCATGACTGAAAAAGCCATCGCAAAATAGATAAAGCCCTTCGGCACGTGCACATCGAAACCTTCGGCCACCAGGGTAAGACCCACTAACGTCAGAAACGAAAGCGCAAGCATCTTGATGGTCGGGTGCGCATCCACAAAATCACCGATCGCCTTGGCGGCAAACATCATGACGCCGACTGCCAGAATAATGGCAATTGCCATCACGGATACATACTCGACCAAGCCCACGGCAGTGATCACGGAGTCCAGCGAAAAAACAATATCCAGGGCCGCGATCTGCATCAGCACCATACCCATGCTTGCAGCAACCACCGCCGTCCCGTGCTCCTTTTCCCCGCCTTCCAGGCTGTTATGTATTTCATGCGTGGCCTTTGCCAGCAGGAACAGACCGCCTCCGATCAGGATGACATCACGTCCTGAAATCCCCTGATTGAACACGGTAAACCATGGCTCAGTTAAACCCATGACCCAGGAAATAGAGAACAGCAACGCCAAGCGCGCAATCATGGCGAGACCCAACCCCATCCTGCGCGCAGAGGCACGCTGGCGCTCGGGAAGACGTCCGACAAGAATCGAAATAAAAATAATATTGTCGATACCCAATACAATCTCTAACGCGGTCAACGTGCCTAATGCGATCCACGCTTCGGGGCTTGCCACCCATTCAAACATCAGCTTCTCCCCTGCTCGGTTTTAAGTTCGCCTGGAATAGTACTTAATCGTGAATGCGGCGGATAGGCTTGAGCTCAGAGCAAATGTAGGCTGCGACTGCATGGATGCAGGAGGTAGAGCAATGCAGGGAGCAATTGCCGAATAGCGCCTTTGCCAGATACCGCGCTCGCCTTTACGTTCGCGACTCGCCGAAATTTGCTCGCCGCGATTAATGCAGCGCGAGAAACGCGCTTTAATCAATCGCCAGCGTTTGGAGTAATCATCGTCACCGGGCGGGAGCTGCCAGATACAATGCAGGTGATCAGGTAATACCACCATCGCGTCGATTGAAAATGGATGGTCGCGCATCGTCGTTCGCAATGCTTCACTCAGATCGTCGATATGGCGTAGGAGTAAATCGTTACCACGACGCTCGGCGAGATTCACCATGAAGAAATAACAACCGCCTTCAATGCGGAGTCGTTGGTAGGTGCGCATCGTGACAGTTTAGCTGGGAGTCACCCTCCACACGCAAAGTCAGCGCGGTGGGAATATCGGTCGCGCCTATTTAGTACTTCCTGATGGAGTATTTTGGCCTTGATATTGGGATTTTTTATCGATTTTAGGAGTACCCCTAACCGTTTCAACAATGAGTTGGCATATGGCAAGCCCAGGCTTCAAAATCAAAGGCATTGGACCATGATTAAGAAGTTCCAGCGTAAGAGTTCCTTCAAATCCAGCATGGATTGTGGGGGCCGTGAAGTGTACGAGTAATCCTGTCCGAGCAAACGAACTTCTACCTTCTATTCGCCCAGCCAATCCCTTTTCTTCCTTTGGCGGGAAGCTAATTCTTTCTAGTGTTTTAGCTAGAATAAAGCTGCCCTGCTCCAAAACGTATCCTGTTTCCGGGATTGTGATTTCATCGCAAATTGCGTCAATTGTGTCGCTTAATTTACCTTCTTGACTCAAGTCAAATGCTAACTTCAGATTTTTCTTCGGCACCTGAATTTTATTGCCGATATGTAATTGAACAGAGCAGGCATCATAGGGCGACTCATCGCCTTCATCTGGTTTTGGGGGAGGATCAATAACAATTCTGCCATCGTCAATATATGCTTTAATAATTGTGTTGCTTAGTACGCTCATAACCCATCCTCGCGATATTAAAATTTACCGCAAGTTAAGTCGTCGTAAGAATTGATTACTTTAAAAGTTTTATATTCATGAACTCTAGATTTGATAAGTGCATCATGAAGTAAAGGCCTACTGAAGTAGGCTGGGTTGATAAACCCAGCGTTCGCAAGATGATGACGGCCATTGCTGGGTTTATCAACCCAGCCTACAGCTGCTCTCAAAAATTCACGGTCAACGCAGCCCCCTTCCCTTCCACACCGCGTATAACGCCGGAAACAATAACAGCACCATCAGCAGCGTCGACGCAATCCCGCCGACCATCGGCGCGGCGATGCGTTTCATTACGTCGGCGCCGGTGCCGGTACTCCACAATATCGGGACAAGACCAAGCAATAGCGCGGCGCCGGTCATCAACTTGGGGCGGATGCGGCGTGCGGCGCCTTCGACGATGGCGTCGGTGAGCTGAGCCCAATTCGTCAAGGTACCGTTCGCTTGGTGCTGGTCGTAGGCCATGCGCAAGTACAGCATCATCAACACGCCCATTTCGGCATCGAGTCCGGCCAATGCAATGGTGCCCACCCAGACGGCGACGCTCAATTTGTAATTGAGGAAATACAGCAGCCACACCGAGCCGATCAGCGACACCGGCACGGTGAGCAAAATTAACATCGACTCGACCACCGAGCGGCTGTTGATGAACAGCATAATGAAAATGATGAGCACGGTGAACGGCACCACCACCATCAGCGTGGCCTTGGCGCGTTCGAAATATTTGAACTGTCCGGACCATTCCACGCGGTATCCGCCCGGGATCTTCACGTGCTCGCCCACTGCCTGGCGCGCGAGCTCGACATAATCGGCGATGCCGATGTTGTCTTTTACGTCGATGAATACATAGCCGACCAACTGGCCGTCTTCGTTGCGCAGCATTGGCGGGCCGGTGACGAATTCCAGGTCGGCCAATTGCGCGAGTGGAATTTGTGTGCCGGAGGGCGTGGGCACCAGCACGCGCTTCAAGGTTTCGGGGTCTTCGCGGTAGTCGCGCGCGTAGCGCAGGTTGATGGCATAACGCTCGCGGCCTTCGATGGTTTGCGTGACCGCCGTGCCGCCGACGGCGGCGAGAATTACATCTTCCACGTCGCCGACGGTCAGGCCATAACGCGCGGCTTGATCACGCTTGATATTGAAGTCAAGAAAGTACCCACCGCGCAAGCGCTCGGCGAAAGCGCTGCGCGTATACGGTTTAGTGCGCGGGTCGTCATTCAAGGCGCGCTCGATGCGGATCGCGGTGTCCTCAATGGTGTTGAGATCGGCACCGAACACTTTCACGCCCAGATTGCTGCGAATCCCGGTGGCGAGCATTTCGGTGCGTGTCTGGATTGGCATCCACCACACATTAGGCATGCCAGGAAAGCGCAGCTTCTCGTCCATTTCTTGAATCAACTTTTCCCATGTCATGCCCGGGCGCCATTGCTCGGGCGGTTTCAAGGTGACGATGGTTTCCACCATCGACATTGGTGCCGGATCGGTGGAGGTTTCCGCGCGGCCGATTTTGCCGAACACGCGCTCCACTTCGGGAAATTTCTTCAACTCGCCGTCCATGGTTTGCAGGATTTTCCCGGCATCGGTCAACGTAAGACCCGGCAACGACGATGGCATGTACAAAATGCTGCCTTCGTTCAGTGGCGGCATGAACTCATTGCCTAATTTGTAAAACACCGGCACCGTCGCCGCGAACGCCAACACGAACAACGCGATCACGCCCCAGCGCCAGCGCACCGCCAGACGCACCACCGGGTTATACAGCGCGACCAATACGCGATTGAAGGGATTTTTATCGCCGCGCACGCGACCACGAATCAACAGCAACGCCAGCGCCGGCGTGAAAGTCACGGCAAGCAGCGCGGAGAAACCCATCGCATAACTCTTGGTGAAAGCGAGTGGATGAAATAAACGCCCTTCAGTACCTTGCAACGCGAACACCGGCAGAAACGACACAGTAATGATCAGCAGCGAAAAGAAAACACTTGGCCCAACTTCCTGCATCGCAGCGATGATGACTGCGGCGCGTTCGCCTTTGCGGCCCTCCACTTCCCATAATTCCAGCCGTTTGTGCACGTTCTCGATAATAACGATGGAGCCATCCACCATCGCGCCGATGGCTACAGCGATGCCGCTCAAGGACATGATGTTGGCGGTGATGTGCTGGGAAAACATCGGAATGAACGACAACAGAATCGCGACCGGCAGCGTCAAAATGGCAATCAGCGCGGAACGGAAATGCAGCAGAAACGCGGTGATGACCAGTGACACCACGATCATTTCTTCGATCAAGGTATGTTTGAGCGTCGTCATGGCGCGCTTGATCAACTCGGAACGGTCGTAGGCAACCACGATTTCCACGCCGGGCGGCAGTGACGGCTTCACTTCGTCCAAACGTTGCTTCACGCGTTCGATGACGCCCAACGCATCTTCGCCGTGGCGCATCACCACCACGCCGCCGACGGTTTCGCCTTCGCCGTCCAGTTCCGCCAGGCCCCGGCGCATCGCCGGGCCGAGCGTCACCACCGAAATGTCACGTACCAGCACCGGCACGCCGTTTTTGTCCACACTCACCGGAATGGTTTCGATATCGCGCAACGAACGAATGTAACCGCGTCCGCGAATAAAGTGTTCGTGGCCTGCGATTTCCAGCGTTTGCCCGCCCACATCGTTGTTGGAGCGGCGCACGGCGTTCATGATGGTTTGTAACGTCACGTGATAACCCGCGAGCTTGTTCGGGTCGACGTGGATTTGATATTCCTTCACGAAGCCGCCGACGCTGGCGACCTCGGCAACGCCCTCGACTGCTTCCAGCCAATAGCGCAGTGAAAAATCTTGCAGCGTACGTAAATCCGCCAGGCTGTGTTGGCCGGTCTTGTCGATCAACGCATATTGATACACCCAGCCGACGCCGGTCGCATCCGGCCCTAACGTGGGCGTCACGCCTTCGGGCAGTTTGCTTTTTGCGGTGTTCAAATATTCGAGCACGCGCGAACGCGCCCAATACAAATCAGTACCGTCCTCGAACACCACGTAGATGAAACTTAAGCCCATAAAACTTTGCCCGCGCACGAATTGCACCTTGGGCGCGGCCAATAACTGGCTGGTCAACGGGTACGTGATCTGGTCTTCCATCAGATCGGGGCTGCGGCCCGGCCATTCGGTGTAAATCACCACTTGCACATCGGAAAGATCAGGCACCGCATCGAGCGGTGTGGCGAGCAACGCCCGGTAGCCGAATAAAACGCTTACCGCAACGAACAGAATAGTGAGCAGAGGATTACGCGCGCACCATTCGATGAGGCGTGAAATGAGGCCGGTGGAAATCGCGGACGCTACCATTGTTCGAGCCCGCCCTTGAGTTTGGTTTCCGACGAGATCAAGAAGTTGCCGGACGTGACAATGGTGTCGCCTTTCTTCAGTCCATCGAGAATTTCGATCCAGCCGTTATTGCGCAGACCGATGTGCACACGCTGCGGTTGCAAGCGGCCATCGCCTAAATCCAGGAACACCACGCGATTCGCCCCGCTGTATAACACCGCGTCTTCAGGCACAACTAAGCGTTCACCGAGCGGCACTGCAAGCTGTACCTCTGCATACATGTCGGGCCGCAGCACGCCGTCTTTATTGTCAAGCTCAATGCGGATGCGTGCAGAACGCGTGTCACCCTCCATGAAGGGCGCGACGTAGTTAACAACACCATGTAATACGTGTTTCGGATCGTCCGGGAAAGTAATTTTCGCCGGCGTGCCAGGTTTGAGTAAAGGCAGTTCGAACTGATACACCTGCGCCTCCACCCATACCCGCGAAAAATCACCGATGCGCAGCAACTTCTCGCCCGCATTGAAAGCGCTGCCCGCCACCACCATTTTCTCCATCACAATGCCGTTGACGGGCGACACGATGGGCAGATGTTCCAGTGGCTTGTTGCGCACTTCCAGTTCGTGAATTTGTTCCGGCGTCACATCCCATAACAGTAGGCGCTGGCGCGCGCCATCCAGCAGATCAGCAGCAATGCCGCCTTGTTGGCGTGCGCGATACGCGTTGAGGTATTCATGTTGCGCATTAAGTAGCGTGGGGCTAAATACCGTGAACAGCGGATCGCCCTTATGCACGGGCGCGCCCACGAAATTCGCACTCAGTGTGCCGATGAAGCCATTGAATTTCAGCGCCACATCACTCAAGCGGCGCTCATCGCTCGCTACACGCCCGGAGGCACGCACGCTATAGTTCACAACTTTTCGTTCGACCTGTCCGGTGGTCACACCAATGAGCTGGCGGCGGCGTGTATCGATTTGAATGGTCCCACTTTCGGTCGCCTGTGCGGCGTTGGCACCGGTAGCGGGTGTGATCACTTGGCGTCCGGTGGCCATTTCCAGCACGGTTTCAGCATGGCCAAACGATGGGGTGTTGACTGATATCTTCAAGGGCCATTCGCCGCTCATTGGCAAGTCGAGTGTGCCACGATAAACGCCCGCAGTGTCTTCACGTATTTCAGCGGGAATATGCATCGCGGGCATCGTCCCCATTGCCGCCATGGTGACGCCCATTTCCACTTGCGCGTGAGCAAGGTTTTGTCCCTTGCTGTCGCGCACTTCCAGCGTCAGTTGATTCATCCCCACTTGCGGCGTGCCGGGGTCAATATTGAAACGTAATTGATAAGCTCCGGCACTGATATTGGTCCCTGCAGCGGCGGGCGCGGGGGCGGTACTGGCTGGCGCTAACACTTTGCGTCCAGTGGCCATCTCCAGCACCGTTTCCGCATGACCAAGCTCCGGCGTGTCGATTGATAACGTCAACGGCCATTCGCCGCTCATCGGCAAATCCAGCGTGCCGCGATAAACGCCCGACGTAGCTTCGCGGATTTCGGCGGGAATGTGCATGGCAGACATGTCGCCCATCGCTGCCATGTTTGCCCCCACTTCCACGCGCGCGTGAGCAACGGGTTGTCCCTTGCTATCACGCACCTCCAGCGTCAGTTGATTCACGCCCACTTGCGGCGTGCCGGGTTCAAGATTGAAGCGTAATTGGTAAGCTCCGGCACTGATGGTGGTACCCGGGACGGCGGGCGTTTGCGCGCGAGGCGATGACATCCAATACCATGCACCCAGAGCACTGGCCACCAGCGTCAGCACCACAAGGCCACCGAACCATAGTAATTTCCGTGCGAATAATGAATTGCGCATGGGTATTCTCCCTCGTTGCGAGGCAACGCTTAACGCACGTGATACGGCGCAAACGTTGCCAAAAAAAGACCGATGAACGCGAACGGGAGCGGAGTTAAATACGGATACGCAAGGTGGCGAGGTAAAGATCAGTGCCCAGGACCCCGGGCGGGGAAGCTTGGTTGGCTATTGGGATGTGTGTAGAAGGTAATACGGTATTAATGTCGAGAAGCGCCACCAACATGAGGAGAGGCGCATGCTCGGCCAGCAACAATGGGTCCTGACTGGGCGGTGTGGCTGCATCATACAACGCAGACGCCGGTTGATACGCAGTCTGGCAACAGTCGGCGCCGACGACGGTCTTACCATTTTGCGAGTGTTCCGATGGAGAGGCCGCGCCGGGAAGACAAGGTGCCCCTGGCAAACTCTCCACCACACATGCGATGGCAACCTGAACTTGCAAAAACAAATGCGCCAGCAGCAACAAGCCTAGCGTCGCACGGCGGATGAAAAGAGTATTGCGTGAAGTCATCATTAATATCTGTAGCGGCGGCAGCCGCAGAGTGCTTGATCATTAGAGCCCACAGTTCAATCAAGTTCCACACCTGAAACAAAATAAAGACGCGGGGATAACTAATTGGAGCGGCTGCTTGCTGCCGTATGGGTGGTGTACTTGCTTCTGCTTCTTACATTCTAAATTGACTTAGGGTCGTGCGCAGTTGGGTAGATAACTTGGCTAAATTGATACTGGCACTTGCCGTAGTGCTTGCACCATTGGAGGTTCGAATGCTGATCTGGCCGATGGACGCGATGTTACGGTTAATTTCTGCGACCACAGCGCTTTGTTCTTCAGCCGCGCTGGCGATCTGCCGATTCTTGTCACTCATATCATTCACGACCTGCGTAATCACATCCAGGGCAACGCCCGCTTGGGTGGCCTGGGACACGCCCGCGCGCACACACTCACTGCCGTGCGCAATGGATTGCACCGCCTCTTTGGCACCCCGTTGCAGGCGTTCGATCATATTCTGAATTTCAACCGTTGCTTGCTGTGTCCGTCCGGCCAGCGTGCGCACCTCATCCGCCACTACCGCAAAACCGCGTCCTTGCTCGCCCGCCCGTGCCGCTTCGATGGCCGCATTGAGCGCAAGTAAATTGGTTTGATCGGCAATGCTTTTGATCACCTGCAACACTGCACCTATATTGGTACTTTCCTGTTGCAACTTGTGTATGACAATAGCGGACCCCTCCATTTCAGCCGTCATGCTTTGAATCACGGCAATGGCCTGCGCCACAGTTTGTGCGCCATTGGCAGCTTGTTGATTTGCATTGCTGGCAGCCAGGGCCGCTTGGGCCGCAGTGTTGGCAATCGCGTGCGCTGCCAGCGACACTTGATTCATGGCGGCGGCCGCCTGATCGGTATCGCTTTGCTGTGCCTTAACATCGCGCGAAGTTTGTTCAGTAATATTGGAAAGTTCGGTCGCCGCCCTCGCCATGTGCACGCTGACTTGATTTGCTGCGGTAATCACGGATTGTAATGTCTCGACCGTGCCATTGAAGCTGGCAATGATGCGTTTGAATATACCGCCGCGATAAGCAACGCGTGTGGTTAAGTCGCCGGTGGCCATGCACTTCAACGCCTCACGTACTTGCTCGGCAACACCTGAAATACTGCGTGTGGTCGCAACGCCCAGTAGCCCGGTCAGGACCACAACGAGGCCCATCACGCTGGCGGCCCCATAAAATCGCAAGCGATGCTCCGCTTGCGCGCGTTTAAAAGCCTGATCTGATTCAGCGCCGAATTGCTGCACCTCGCGCTGGAAAACCGCGCCGCCCTGCTCCTGCGTTTGCGGCAGACGATTGAGTGCTGTTTGCTGCATCTGATAGTGAGCACGAAATGCGGCATTGGTTGCATTCGTTTCGTAAAGGCTCAATGCAATCACGGCAATTTGTGCCACGCAGCAAAAAATGACCAGGTAGATCAGGCGCTGTTGTAAATTGATTTGGTTTAAACGACCAAGTAGCGCCATATCAGATACTGCCTGCGAATGAGGATGCGTGTGGTGTTATTACGGCCATATATAAAGAAGGATGAGGGCCGCAAAGATTTGCAGTGCGAAACGAATCCTGCGCATGGGCAACATTGGTTTGTGGCTACCGCGCACCTCCAGCATCAGGTAATTCACGCCACTTGAAGCATGCGGGGATCAATGTCGACAAGCGCCACCAAACCACCGTCCAACCGCAAAAAGGAATGAGCCCATCCTCGGGCTTCCCTTCAATGGAGCGCGGCCATCCTGGCCGCTTTTTTTGCGGACTGGAAGCCCGCGCTCCGATACGGCCTACCGCCCCGCATCCTTCGCACAACGAAAGCCAATATCGTTAAACGCGCGATCCGGTTGTTCGTAGTCGCGGAACGAGGTGCGATAAAAATACGGCACCGCATAGTGGCCGATGCCGCCCCAGCCACCGCCGCGCACGACTTTGTGGGTCTCTCCGTACCATTGGCTTTTAAAGTCTGCACCTGGATACGGTTGATACCAATCTTGCACCCATTCGGAAACGTTGCCTGCCATGTCGTACACGCCGTAGGGCGAAACGCCGTTGGCGAATGAGCCTACCGGCAGTACGCCGCTGCCGCCACCGGCGTTGGCGCGTTTGGAATCCCAGGCATTGCCCCACGGGTAATCACGCCCGTCGGTGCCGCGCGCGGCTTTCTCCCATTCGGCTTCGCTGGGCAAGCGCTTGCCTGCCCAAGCGCAATAGTCATTGGCGTATTGCCACACAATATTCGCGACCGGTTGGTTGGACCAGGCCGGGGGTTGTTTAGGAATTTGTTCGCTCAATAATTTGGTGTTGCCGCGCCCGGTGCTGAGCATGAATTTCGCAAAGGCGGCGTTGTTGACTTCAAACTGATCAATGAAGTACGCCGGTAAGTTCAACTTGCGCTGAGGGTGTTCATCGACATACCAGGGTTGGCTGTAGCCAAATTCGCGTGCCTTGTTTTCGGTATCCAATTTTTCGCTGCCCATGATGAATTCCCCGGCCGGTATCTGCACCATGGCGTCGGCACGCGCGGGCGGCAAGTTTATGGATACGGGTGGGAGTGGCGCGGGCGGCGGCGCGGAATCGCAGCCGCCGAGAGAAAATGTCAATACCGAAACTAGAGTGCGCAAAATCATTGCCGAATACCCAGTAGCGTGACGGGATGCCCTTGCTGCTTGAGGATGGTGTAGGCCGCGACAGGCCCCACGGCCTGCAAATCGGCGCGGTTGTGCACACCGATGGCATTGAGCCAGGTTTGGCTTTTCGGTCCAAGATTTTTTAAATCGGCAATAGCTTGCATGGTGGAACGCTCGCAATCGTGCTGCGTATTGTAGTGAGTTGGTGCGGAATCGACCGCCACTTTTTTTCGACCCACGAACGGCGTAAGGTTTGCCCGACACATCTACGACACGGAGAAATTTTGATGAATCGCGTTTTTATTATCCTGACTCTGTGTGCATTGACCCAGGTGGCAGACGCTCAATCCGCCGTGCCTGAAAGCGGCGTGCCACTGTATGACAATTTAGGAACCCACCACCAAAAGATCAGCACCACCTCGCCCGTCGCGCAGCAATATTTTGATCAAGGCTTGCGCCTGACCTACGGCTTCAATCACGACGAAGCGGTTGCATCTTTTAAAAAGGCAGCGGAGCTCGACGATAAATGCGCGATGTGCTTATGGGGTCAAGCATTGGCCATGGGACCGAACATCAACATGCCGATGGATCTCAAACAGGAACCTGCCGCATATCAACTGGCCCAAAAAGCACTGGCGCTGAGCAAGGCAGTAAAAACCACCGTCGTCGAGCGCGCGTTGATTAACGCGCTGGCACAACGCTATGCCAAGGAGCCCGGTGACAATCGCAGCGCACGTGATCAGGCGTATGCGCAAGCCATGCGCGAAGCCGCCAAGCGTTTCCCAGCCAACACCGATGTCACGACCCTGTTCGCGGAAAGCCTGATGGATTTGCAACCGTGGGATTACTGGACTGCTGACGGCCAACCCAAAGGTGCGGCCAACGAAATCGTCGCCACGCTGGAAGCGACCATCAAACTCGACGAA
>JANMQQ010000067.1:0-9858 GCA_031370545.1 Gammaproteobacteria bacterium | reverse complement strand
CGTCCATACATATACATCATGCCCAGCTGAAATTGCGCGCAACCGTCGTTCTTCTTGGCCGCAGCGTCAAACGTCTTCAGCGCCTTGGCATAATCCCCGACCATGTAGGATTGCAAGCCATTCGCGCATTCATCCTGAGCTGCAGACGCCATCAATGGCATAGCCCACGACAACGCTACCGCTAAATACCTACCGCTCCTTTTCATGGCGGTCATCGTAATCAACTGAGGTGTGGATGTAAACCGCAAATCCCGTGCGTGGATTTAGCGCGCCACCGGCGGCGGCAAGCGCGCCCATACCCGCCGCTTGATGAGATACAGCAAGAACGTCAGTACCAACAAGTAGGCCAACACATATACGCCGATGTGGCGGCGTTCATCCGCATGCGGATCTGAAGCCCACTCGAGAAACAATGCGGCATCGCGCACTTGCTCTTGCAGCGCGACACGCTGCGGC
Organism: Gammaproteobacteria bacterium; assembly: GCA_031370545.1. Taxonomy (GTDB): domain Bacteria; phylum Pseudomonadota; class Gammaproteobacteria; order SG8-11; family SG8-11; genus UBA6921. The sequence goes on along the minus strand of JANMQQ010000067.1, from coordinate 9,402 downwards.
AGATCCGCAGACGCATAATTCAAAACATCGGGCATGCGCAGCCCCGGAAATAATTCGTTTGATACATTACCCTGCGCATCTTTTTCGTAACGTGTCAGCAATGCATAAATGTAACTTGCGCCGCCCTCACGTGCTTTTGCGAGCAGCGACTGGTCCGGTGGGACCAAGCCAAATAATTCAATCGCCAGTTCGTCGGTAGTTGCGCTGAGCAAGGGCTCATCCAAACTTTTAGTTCCGCGTAAGGCATCTAGCTGCGCACTGGTGAAGCCCACTTTTTGCAAGTCGCGGTACTTGACATAGTGCAGACTGTGACAGCCCATGCACACGCCGGTCACGACTTCTGCGCCGCGTTTTAACGCCTCGGGTGAGCGCTCAAATTCAACTTCGGCGAATTCCTTTGCGGTGACGTTCAACGTCACCAATCCCAACAACAATGCAAAGACACGCGACATCATCGACGCACCCTCGCCGCTGCGCGTTGCGCGTCTTCGCTCGCCAACATCGCTACGACCGCAGCGGGCAAGCCACGCTTGCGCAACCAGGCTTCTTCTTTTACCGACATATAGGGCAACAATACAAACAAGCCGAAATACACCAGCGTTGCAAATTGCCCGACCAGCGCCATAGTCTCGGTAGCAGGCTGGCCGCCGACGTAGCTGAGCACGACAATATCGACGACAAACACGTAGAACGTGGCCCGGTAGAACGGACGGTAACGCGAGCCTCCGGGAATTTTTGAACGATCCAGATACGGCATCAGCGCGAATACCAAAATGGATAATGTCATGACCACGACCCCGCCCAGCAAATCCGGAATAGCGCGCAGAATTGCGTAGAACGGCAGAAAATACCACTCCGGCGCAATATGCGGCGGCGTCTGCAACGGATTGGCAGGAATGTTATTCGCCGCCTCGATAAACCATTCAGGCCGGAAAAACACCGCCGCACAAAACACGATCAAAAAAATCCCCAGGCCAAGGAAATCTTTTGACGTGAAATACGGATGGAACGGGATGTTGTCTTTATCCGCCAGATCAATGCCGGACGGATTGCTGCTTTTGACAAAATGCAACGCGACAAGGTGAATTGCCACCAAGGCGCAGATCAAAAACGGAAACAGAAAATGTAGCGCGTAGAAGCGCGTGAGTGTGGCATCGCCCACCGAGAAATCGCCACGTAACCAGATCACCACCTGATCGCCGATGAAGGGCGTGGCCCGGAAAAGATTGGTGATCACCTGCGCCCCCCAAAACGACATCTGACCCCAGGGCAACAAGTACCCCATGAACGCGGTTGCCATCAGTGACAACAACAGAATCTGCCCGGTCCACCACATTAACTCGCGTGGCGCGCGGAACGAGCCGTAGTAAAGCGTGCGCGCCATGTGAATATAAATGATCGCAAAAAACGCCGAGGCGCCAGTTGAATGCAAATAACGAATCAGCCAGCCGTAGTTGACGTCGCGCATGATGTGCTCGACCGACGCAAATGCCAGCAACGCATCCGGCTTGTAATGCATGGCCAGGAACAATCCGCTGAGCATCTGCAACACCAGCATGAATCCGGCGAAAAAACCGAAGTTCCACCAGATGCTCAAATTGCGCGGCGTGGGATATTCAGTGAGTTCGTGCTTGATAAAACTGGTGAGCGGAAAACGACGGTCGATCCAGTCGACGATGGGGCCGCTCATGTTATGCCTCACCGATCAAAAGTTTGTTGTCCGCCAGAAATTTATACGGCGGCACTTCCAGATTACGCGGCGCGGGCCCGCGCAGAATGCGACCGCTCATGTCGTAACGACTACCGTGACACGGGCACACCCAACCTTCGTCCTTGTGCGTCGGTACGCACCCCAGGTGGGTGCAGATTCCCACCACGACCAACCACTCCGGACGCTTGACGCGTTGCTGATCAGGTTGCGGGTCTTTACCACCCGGTGACGCCTGCATCGCCGCCACTTGCTCGGGCGTGCGGCGCAAAATAAACACCGGCTTGCCTTGCCAGGCGATGGTCTTCAATTCCCCAAGTTTAATTTTACTGATGTCGACTTCAGTGGTCGCGCGCAAGCGCACGTCGGCGGTCGGATTCATGCTGCTGATCAGCGGCCAACTCGCCACACCCACACCGGCAGCGCCGACCACGGCGGTGACCGTGTTGAGAAAGTCACGGCGGGTGGGATCTTGAACATCGTCACTGTGAGCCATCGAAGCACCTCGTGAGCTGCCGTTCCGCGTGTAGATTACACGCCTTAAACGACTGCAGCGCCGCGCAGTATATCCAGAGCCTGCGTGATAAATGAAATAATTAGAATATTCGAATACATAAGTCGACGTTATGTTGGGCAACTTCGGAACACGTCCTCAAGCACCCCGGTGTGCTTCCGATAACCGCTGCACAATCCTCGGCGTCCACGTACACGTTTCCATGGGAACGATCATCCGCGCATTCACTCTCGCACTCGCCTGCTTCGCACTGCCTGCAATACCAACGCGCGCTGCCGAACCGAACAGCAATCCCGACGGGTGTAATGACAACATGGGACACTACTCGGTGCTGCGCGTCCCGAGCAGCGAATGCGCAGACCCACCTGTTGTCGAATCCAAACAACGTAACCCGCCTCAAGCCACGCACCATGACGAACTCGTAGATGTCGGAGGGCTGGGAGCCGAAGTTCTCGGCTTCAGCACCATCGGGCTCGCGCAGATTCGCGGCGGCACCGCCCTGCTTGGCGATATATGGTACGCCGCCGCCGTGCTCACACCACCCCTGCTGCAGCAGCACCCCAGCTACGGCATGAAGGTCAACTACCTCGCCATCACCCCGCCCTTCGTCGCGCTGGGTTTACTCAACGGCTATCTGCGCCACGACCACGCCGACAATTCGCGCGTTTTTCTGTCCAATTTTATCGGCTTTAATCTCAGTCTCGCGTGGGCACGGCACGTGTGGAGCTCACCGGATCATTTTTTTTCGGTTGCTGAAACCGAACACGTGCCGCAACTCGACACCAGTGTGTTTGCGCTGAGTGACGGCGCGGGAGTGTATTTTTCATATCGGTGGTAGCGCGCAGTCCGGCGCACGAGTATTCGATCAAAACATCGATCATCAACACACCGGTATGTGACGAGTTCGCAGTTCGTACAGAGCATGCGCAGACAGGTGTCACCATTGACGCGCATTTCCCATGCGCATATTCTGTGCGCATACTATTTTTTTTTTTGGAGCAACCCGATGCGATCCGCCCGCGATACCAAAGCTGTAAAGAAGCCAACCAACGTCAGCATCAACAGTGACCTGCTCAAACGCGCCCGGGAATTGGAAATCAATCTTTCCGCGCTACTCGAACATGCGCTCGTAGCCTATATGAAGCAGCACGCGGGCGATCAGTGGCTTCAGGAAAATCGTGAAGCCATCGCGAAGTACAACGAACTCGTCGAAGCGAACGGCGTATTCAGTGACGGCATCCGGAGATTTTGATGCCGCAATTCACGGTGTATCGCAACAAGAATCCACAGACTCGCTCTAACATTCCGTTTCTGCTTGATGTGCAAAGCGACCTGCTCAGCGAGCTGAATACACGCGTGGTCGTTCCCATGTATTTGCACAAAACGCTCAAGACAGCGCAGATGACGCGACTGACTCCCGAAGTTTCGTTCGAGGGGAAAAAACTGGTAGTGATGACGCCGCAACTCGCCGGTATCGCGACTAAGGATCTTGGCGATGCGGTGGGTAGCCTCGCCAAGGTGCGGGACAGCATCATCGGCGCGTTGGATCTGCTACTCACCGGCGTGTGACCCACCCTATCCAAGCCGTAAATCCGCAATAATATCCTCCACGTCTTCCAAGCCCACTGCGATGCGTATCAAGCCATCGCTGATGCCCGCGTCTGCGCGTTGCTCGGGCGTGAGGCGGCCGTGCGTGGTGGTGGCGGGATGGGTGATGGTGGTTTTGGCATCGCCCAGATTTGCGGTGATCGACAACATGCGCGTGGCGTCGATCAAGGCCCAGCCTTCTTTCTGCCCGCCGCGTAATTCAAATGACAACACCCCGCCGAATGCGCTTTGCTGGCGAGCCGCCAGCGCATGCTGCGGATGCGATTCCAAGCCGGGATAGTTGACTTTCTTCACTGCCGGTTGCTGTTCAAGCCAGCGCGCTAATTGCAACGCACTGGCACTATGCGCATGCATGCGCAGCTTGAGCGTTTCCAGTCCCTTCAAAAACACCCAGGCGTTAAACGGGCTGAGCGTGGGTCCCGCAGTGCGCAAAAACGCATACACGTCTTTGCCGACGACCTCCTCGGTACCCACTACCGCTCCACCGATGCAACGACCTTGACCGTCTAAATATTTCGTCGCCGAGTGAATGATGATATCAGCGCCCAGCTCCAGGGGACGCTGCAACGCAGGCGTGCAAAAGCAATTGTCGACCGCCAGCAAGCAACCGTGTCGGTGCGCGAGATCGGCGAGCGCGCGAATGTCGGCGACTTCGGTGAGCGGGTTGGATGGCGTTTCCAAGAACAGCAAACGCGTTTTGGGTGTGATTGCTTTCTCCCACGCTGCCAGATCGGTGAGCGGAACGTAGCTGGTCGTGACACCAAACTTGGCGAGATAGTTATTGAACAGAATCACCGTGGTGCCGAAGATCGCACGCGACGACACAATGTGATCGCCGGATTTCAGCAAGCCCATGCAGGTGGCGAGAATCGCGGCCATGCCCGACGATGTCGCGACACACCGCTGCCCGCCTTCGAGCGCTGCGAGGCGCTGCTCAAATGTGCGCACCGTGGGATTGGTAAAGCGCGAATAAATATTGCCCGCTTCTGCGCCGGAAAACCGCGCGGCAGCTTGCGCGGCGCTGTCGAACACAAAACTCGAGGTTGGAAAAATCGGCTCGCTCTGCTCACCTTCCGCTGTACGCTGGTGGCCGGTGCGAATCGCCCGCGTGCTGAATCCATATTCGTCATCGTGCGACATGTTTATCTCCTATAAAAATTCGCGGGCAACAAAAAACCCGCTTCAGAAAAAACTAAAGCAGGCTGGGACGATTCGAACCGACCCTCGCTTTAGCTGCATTTATCAAGCGCCCGCAAGCTGAAGCTTCAAATCGGCGCGTCAGGTGAGACTAGAAGAAGCGGCGAAATGTGTCAACGCGTGTTTTAACTAACGTGCAGCACATGCTGCGCGATCATTTCATCTTCATGCGTGGGGATGATCCACGCCGACACGGCACTGTCTACACGTGTGATACACGGCCCACCTGCGGCGTTGCGATCCACGTCCAGATTCAGGCCCAGCCAGGCCATCGCATCGCAGACGCGCGCACGAATCGGCGCAACATTTTCACCGACGCCGCCGCTGAATACCAAGGCATCGACACCGCCCAATGCGGCCGCAAGCGAACCGAGCTCGCGCGCGATGCGATAGACATATAAGTCGACCGCCTCCGCAGCGCGCGGGTCATGACTTTTAAGCAATGCACTAACATCGGCGCTGATGCCGGACACGCCCAGCAAGCCCGAGTCGTGATACAACACACGCTCAACTTGCGCGACGCTCATGCCGCGCGCGCGCTGCAGATGCAACACCACGCCCGGGTCGAGCGCACCGCAACGCGTTCCCATCATTAATCCGTCCAACGGGGTAAATCCCATGGTGGTCGCAACACTGCGCCGCTGATGCAGCGCGCACAAACTGGCACCGCTGCCCAGGTGCGCGACGATGACCCGTCCGTCAGCCATTTCGCCCAGATAATTTGGCAACACCTGCGCAATGTATTCAAAACTCAAACCGTGAAATCCATAGCGTTTGATACCAGCATCATGCAGTGCGCGAGGCAGCGCGAAGCGGCGCGCGACCGGCGGCTGGGTGTGATGGAACGCGGTGTCAAAACATGCTACTTGAGTGAGTTGCGGCCGTTGCTCTGCAAGCAGCTCGATTGCATCCAGGCTGTGCGGCTGGTGCAACGGAGCAAGTGGAGTGAGTGCACGTAATTTGGCAAGCATCGACGCATTGATGAGCACCGGTTGCACATACGCGTCGCCGCCATGCACGACGCGATGGCCTACTGCTTGAAATTCAACACCTGAAAATTTTTCATCCAACCAAGTCAGAATACGTTGCAACGCCAGTGCATGGGTCAGGGGTGTGCCGATAACCGAAGCATCGTTGGTCGTGAGCTGTTTTCCATCGGAGTCGACAACTTGAAAGCGCGGCTGTCCGGAGATGTCAGTAATGGTACCGCGTTGCATTAATGACAAGATTTGACCCAGGCTTGAGTTGCATGACCAGATACTAAATTTCAAACTTGATGAGCCAGCATTGAGCACGAGTATTAACGAGGCCATACGAATGCGCTCCGAAGTATTCAGTACTGAACGTTATCTAGTCGGGGACACCGTGAATAAAACTTATCGTCACACCACCTATGTGGGAATGACAACATTAAATCTGAAGTCTCAATAGTTTTTAAGCGTAGCTCCAAAAGCGCGGGGCTGTACGCCGGGCTATACTCACACCATGCTTGAATCACCGGAAATCACAGCGCTGCGTGAATTTTTCACCCCGCGTCAACACGACATCAGCGCCGTCTACTTGTTTGGTAGTCGCGCGCGCGGCGATGCCCGTCCCACCAGCGATACGGATGTTGCCTTGCTGTTTGCAGACGATCCCCCGCCGGGTTTGCGCGGCATGGCTCTCGACCTTGCCGATGATTTGCAAAAGGCATTACGTGCGCCGGCAGACCTGGTGGTGCTGAATCGCGCTTCGCCCGATTTGATTCACCGCGTACTGCGTGGCGGGATTCTGGTATGTGAATTCGACCGCGCGGCGCGTGTGCGCTTTGAGGTCGACGCGCGTAGCCGCTATTTTGACCTGCTACCTTATTTACGCGAATACCGCCGCGCCCACTCCGGAACCAGGTCATGACAGATATCGAATTGATTGAAAAGAAACTTGCGTTCATTGATAGCTGTGTCAGCGAATTGCGTGCGCTATGTCGTGTTGAAAATATCGAAAACGTGGTTTTGCATGGCTATCAACGGGTCAATCCCGCTGCAGTACGTGAGGTTGTGCAGAATCATCTCGATGATCTGCTGAACTTCGGTGCTTTAATTCGCGCCAAACTGCATAGTTGAGAACAGCGTTACCTGCCAGCCATTCGACAGCCTATTTCGCAGCAGGCAAATTAAACGCTTGATTTAAGCTGTTTCTGAGCGAGTTCGGATCTTGCGCGCCCTGTATCGCACCGCGCTGTGTACCGTCGGGTGCAAAAAAAAACAGCGTCACTGAATTCGCATTGTGCTTGGTTGCAAACGCCTGGCCTTCCGGTGTTAGCAAATCGGCGACCACGAATTCAACCGACGCCGCATACTCCGGACGCACCTTGTTGAGCGTCTCCATCAAGTCGATACTGCCGACCAGATTATGATCGTGCACCTGCACCACGACATTTTTTCCTTTACCAATCTGCGTCAGGTCTCGACTATAACCGCGCGGCAGATTCGACACCGCCAGCCACAACAGGCCCAATACGAACAGCGCGACGATGATTTTGATGAGCGGTGATTTTTTTACAGAAGGAGCCGTGTTGTTTTCCATGAATTACTCCGAATGATCCAACGCAGATTTACCCAGCAATCACTTCGCCAGAAAAAGCACAGCAACAAACAACGCACCCAGCCAAATATTGGGAGTGCGAATGTCATGACCGTACTCGTGAATGACGATTTCAGAATCGCCCGACGGGACCGGCGGCACCGCCACAATGACGGGATTTTTACCGGTCGATTGTGTTTCCGCAGCGGGCTCGGACACATGCGGCACCACCACGTGCGCGCAACCACCCAACAAAAGCACGCACAGCGGTAACGACGCACGGTTGTCGCCGATAGGGCTGGCCCTGTTCATGTAAACGCTATGCCTATATTCGCCGCAATTTTGCCTGCGAGTTTTTGGAAATCCTTGTAACAACTTCTGACTGCTTCAATGTGAGCACCGATTGCGCCATCAGCGGATTTAAGGAAAAAAATCCGCTTGCGTGCCTCCATCGCCATCGGCATCAAACTACGATAATGCTTAAGCAAAGATAGGCAATACGGATCTTCCGCCACGGTGGGCGAGTTCTTAATTCCCTCCTTCAGCACAACGTTGCGATAAACACTTGGGATACGGTCCATCCACCGTTTATAGGCTTGCACCGGACGGCTATCGAGGATGCCGTGCTGCATAACGATATAGCCAATAGGCTGCATCGCGCCTCTGGGCATCGGGAGGTCAGCCGGTGCTTTAGTGAGAAGATCTACCCAAACGGTTCGCCACTCGCGCAACGTTGGCCCCAAATTCTTGAGACCTTGCAGGGAGAAAAGATCCGGCGCGAGCGGCAGACAAACCTGATCGGAAGCAATCAGAGCCGAGCGATTGATGGCACCCAAGTTAGGGCCAACATCAATCAACACTAATTCTGCACCAGACTCCGCACCACGTTGAACCAAGCGGTGAAATGCCGTCATGGTACGAAAAGCGGATTCGTCGCGATTGTGGCAACGCGGCCAAGCTTCCGAGAGCTTGTCCTCAAAGCGGGATAAACCAAGGTCTCCAGCAATGAGACCGAGCTTTGCTGTGATCTGCTCTACGTGAGGTTTGGCAATATCGCCAGTGCCGCGCAGAATCGGACTGATCGCACCGTAGACTGTGTCGGGGTGGTCATCATCAGGCCACAAACTTTCTAAACGCTCCTCATCCAGAAACATGGCCGTGAGGTTAGCCTGCGGATCAAGATCGACAGCCAGAGTCTTGACCCCATGGTCTGCGAACATCCATGCAAGGTGATACACAAGAGAAGTCTTTCCCACTCCGCCTTTGTTGTTGAAGAACGCGACGGTTTTCATTCCGCTCTCCGGTAGATTCTTACTAATACAGAGTGTTCATCGAACTCAAATTCTGCGAGAGGGTTACCGTTCTTGGCCAATAACTCTTGCGCGCGTTGCACGCCGTAGCCAAACCGGTTCACAAAACCGAGGGACTTCATCGCTTCGGCAATTACGGGGTTACGGTAGCTGTTACGTGTAGGGAAGTTTTCCGGCGTGGCGTCCCCATACAAGCCGCCGGGACTCTGAATTTCGATATGATCGCTAAAGGCGTAAAAACGAATGGGTGTATTGCTGTCGTAGTTGCGGTGCATGACGGCATTCATCAACAGTTCGCGCAGCGCCCACTCCGGATAGTCCGAAAGTAACTTCTCTTCCAGCGCGCTAACAGCGCGCATTGTGGTCTGAATAAGTAGCTTGAGTCGGCCTTCAAGCTCACGCAGCACCGAGTGCAGATCACCGGATATTTCAGCTTGGTCTTCAGGCACCTCCGTCAGTTCGGTACCGGGCAATTTGAGGTACTGAACATAAGCGCCCGGCAG
>JANMQQ010000051.1:0-8047 GCA_031370545.1 Gammaproteobacteria bacterium | reverse complement strand
AGGGGTTCTACGCCCAAACCCCGGAAATTTTGGAAACCGTTTATATCCAGGCACTTATCAGGGGCCATGTTTTGGCTTTTTGTCCGCAGAACAGATCGTAAGTCACTGTTTTATTAAGCATAGCCAGAAATTTCTGGGGTTTGGGCGTAGAACCCCAATGACGAGATGATTGAGCACGTCAAAATACAGCGACGCCAGACCCATCGGACACGCGCTCTGATTCGCCTTGCCGGGGTGAGCGCCAAATTCATTCATGACATCGGCTTCGCGCGGTAACCGGAGCATCGAACCGTCAATCGCACACAGCCGGAATCCATTCCACGTTCGATACGCATCGTACGTAGCGTAGAAGCCGTCGGTGGCGATCCGATTCAAGTCGATCAATGCGGTGTGCGAGAGTTGTTTGCGGGCCTGAAAGAAAGCGGATTTAGTCACGACCTGGAGCGCATGGCGCCGTTCTTCCGTCGCTTTGAAAAACTGATCCAGCTCCATCTGTGCGGCGCTTTTTCGCAGGTTTAAGAGCACCAGAATCAGCGTTGAAAAACCCAGTTTGCGATGACGAGTGAAGCTGTGCGGGGAGAGTCGATGTTTACTCTTGAATGCGTCATCGCCAATCGCGTTATTGATGGACGTATAAATGTTTTGAAATAACCTTCGTCAGGTCCATGTCGAGCTCCTTTCAATATGGATTTTGAATGCGTGTGCCATGCTTGATATTTTAACAGCTTCAAATAGTTAGCGCTTAACTTACTGACATTGGGACGCTACCCTTTGATTGCTTGGCATCGTAAGCGGGTCAGGCTTGCGCTAATGCATTGAGACTTACGGGGGGGCTTTTCGTGGCAGGCACAAAATCGCGTGTTGGGTTCGCCAGGCGTGATGTGCTCGCTCTACGCCTTAATTTTTGCGCGTGCTTTGGCCATCAACACCGCCGCCGCGTTGTCTTCGAATCGCTGCGCCTCGTCGATGTATTCCCGCACGGTGCCGTCATGACGCCAACCGCCTTGGCGTTTGATGGATTCGAACGACGCACCCGCACGATGCGCCCCGGTCGCTAGGCTGCGGCGCAGACTGTGGCTGCTGAGCTCCGGCGCAAAATCAAGTCCCGCGCGCGCCGCACTGTCTTTCAAGATCGCGTTGACGCTCGAGGGGCGTAAAGCTTCTGTCAAAACCTCACCCCAGCGGGTAACGCGGCGGAAGACCGGACCTTGTTCAATGGCACTGCACGCCAACCACTCTTTAAGTGCCATGACTGGACATAATGGTCCGCCCTGTGCCGGCAGGGCATTGTAGCGGCCTTGGCCGGTTTGATCCGTTTTCGAGCGCGATACCCGGATCACTACGCCTTCGGTTTCCCACGCGAGGTCGTCCACCTTGACACCCACGAGTTCGCTACGCCGAAACGCACCGAAGAATCCGATTAACAGTAACGCGCGATCGCGCAGCGCCTTCGGTCCGGAGAGTAACGACAGTGCCTGAACCATCGCTTCCAGGTGTTCGAGCGTAAACACACGCGCCTTCTGTTTGGGCTGGCCGTGCGCACGTTCGATCCCGAGTAGCGTCTTTCGCACCTCCGGCGTATCGGTGGGATCGGCGAAGCGCTGCAGTCGATGCCACTGGCGCAGTGCGGTCAGTCGCAGCGACAGTGTGCGCGGATTCAGATGCTCGGCGTGCGCGAGCAGATAGCGAATGATCGTCAGTTCGTCGGCAGGTAAACGTCCACCCCAGCGTTCGAAGTGCCGAATGGCGGACTGGTAAGTCCGGCGCGTGTTGTCCGCCGTGGCCGTCCGGATGTAGTGCCGTTGGCGTGCCTGCAACGCGAGATGGTTGTCCGTATCGTTACGTAATACCGCGAGCGGTGCGATTTCGGGCGGTGTGTCGTTCATGGGTCGTTCTATCCGTGTATGCGGTAAAGACCGCCGTTGTACTGCGGTGTACAGGGGCGTTCTGCCGGATTGAAATCATAACACGCGATAAGATCGCTTATCGTAGTTATGAATAGCAGAGAATAATACTGGTTGCAAATGCGTAACGTGTCTGTATATTACGTGCCACGTATTACGTTACTAAATAATCGCGGGGGTTTCCCATGGCGCGCACTGGCGTCACCTATTTTGATATCTCCCAAGCCGCCACCACGCTCAGTGACCAAGGGCGTGAGCCCACGGTCGACACCGTGCGCGCGCTGCTGGGTACGGGCAGCAAGAGCACCATCGGGCCGTTGCTTAAACAGTGGAAGGCGAAATACACCGGGGTCGTCAATGAAGAAAAATCCGGCTTGCCGCGCGAGTTACTCGCGACCGTCAAAGGTCTGTACGAAGGGATGCAACAGCAGGCGCACGCTCAGATTGAAGCGATTCAGGCGCAGGCGCGTACAGACGTTGAGCAAGCTCGCAAGATCCAGCAGGAACTGGAGCAGCGGAATCGTACTACTGAGGAGACGTTGGCGCAGCTACGTACGGAATATACGCAGGTGCTGTCGGAACGGGATGCTCAGCGCGGCATCCTCGTCGAAGTGCAGCAGGCACATGCCGTCCTGCAGTCGCAAGTTGAAGCATTGGAACAACGTCTCAACGACAAGACACGCGAGACCACCGGCCTCAAAGAACAACTCGAGCTTGCGCAACGCAACCTGGAATACTACCGCGAATCGGTGCGCGAGCAGCGTGATCAGGAACGCATGGAATTTGACCGGCAGCTGCGCCAGCACGAACAATCGTTACGCGAAGCGCGCGAGGAATTTAAAGCTCTGCGCGTTGAACAGGAACGCGCAGTTCGTGAGCACACCCAGATTCTGGCCTCACGAGATCATCTCCGCGCGGAGTCGGCGTCTCTGCAAGCACGAAACGAAAAGCTAGCGGCCACGTTGCAAGAGCGACAGCAACTATTCGCGAAATTGGAGGACCGCTACGCGACACTGGAGCAATCGCACAACGTGGCCGTCAAGCGAATCGAACAGATCGAGTTACAGAATTTGGGGCTGGAGAAAGCGGCGGCTGCGGATCTGGAAAAGATTCGTGGCCTCGAGTCCGCGCTAAAAATAGCTCAGGATGTGATTGAAGGTTTGCGGCACGAAAACGTATCGCTGAAAGAAGAGAAAGCCGGTATCGCGGGAGAGTTCAAGCAGTGGCAACGGTCGTTAAAAAACATAGCGTGAATGGTGGCGGGTGACACGCGCGTTGGGTCTACCCCAAGTTAAACGGTGTGCATCCCGGTCGGATTTTTCGTAGAATGCACCTCTCCGCGCGGCTACCTCAACGCCCCCCAGCTACGATGGCCGCGCGGGGAGTGTAGCCCGTGCCCCCACGGGCTTTTTTACGTCTACGGCTGGGCGCGTATCAAATTGCGTACGCGGCGTGATCAGACCTCGACCCGGCACCGAAGTGCTCGCTTTTCAGAATTTACATCGTTCAGCTGAACATAAGTAGCCTATACGGAGACCGGCAACGATTTCGGAACTGCGTCGGCGTGCCGGTATCCAATGCGTTGACTATTAAGGTATGGCTAGATTAAAGTTATCCTGTGAGGATAGGATAACGTATGAAGAAGAGAGCCGATGAACATTCATTGGAATATCTGCTGGCGTTTGACGGGCGCCGACACTTCTACGAAGGTGGTTATTGGTTGAAGTTCGAGATTAAAAAGGTCGGCGAAAGCAAGCAACGGCCGCACGGCTTGAGCTACTCGTTTACGTTACATGGACCGGACGGCGCGCGTCTTATTGGCTTCGACAACGCTCACGGCGTTCCCGCGCAAGGGTCGCGCTTCAAAAATCCGCCGGTGGAATCCGATCACTGGCACCGGACGCAGAGCGATCCAGGGCGACCGTACGTGTTCAAAAATGCGGAGACACTGATCAATGATTTCTTCGATGAGGTCGAACGTGTACTCACAGAGCACGGCATACCGTTCGAGGTCACCCAGGTTGATGAGAGGAGATAGACGATGAAGCATTACAAGGTACAAAGTCATGCGGCGCTGCGCGAAGAGATGAAGGCCGTGGCACGAGGTGAAAAGCGGGCGCCGAAAGGCGTTGGTGGAACGAGTTTCGAATCCGTTGAGGCGTTAATGCGCCTCCTGACGCCACAGAACCGTGAACTGCTGGCGATCATCCGCGACAAGAAACCACAGTCGATCGCGGAACTGGCGGAGCTGACGGGACGCGCATCGCCCAACCTCACGCGCACGCTTGGCAAGCTCGAAGCCGTGGGCTTCGTGCGCATGAAGAGCGTCGAGCGCCGCAAGGTTCCGATAACAGTGGTCCGATCACTGAATATCAAGATTGATCCGTTCTCGCTGAATGATCGCCTCAAGGTGGCGTGATGACATGGCAACGGCCTACCCCCAATTTTACCTTTTCGAGGGGTTGGGCATTAATAGCCATATAGGTGGGTGTGGAATTAACCTAATCCCTTGTATTTACAGGATTCCCAAAAAATCCGGGGTTTGGGCGTAGAACCCCAATAACGGGAAGCTGGTGATGAGTGCACCGGTAAAAACAATAATGACGCGATTTCCCCATACATCGCTGATGCGTCCCCAGGTCGGCAACGATGTGAAATGTAACAGCACCGAAGTCGCGGTGACGCACATAAATTCCAGGTACGAGAATTTCAGATCACGCAGCATGTATACCGTGAAGAACGGAGACGCGATGGATACCGAAGCTTGAAAAGCCGCATAAAACATCGAGAAACGCACTGCGGGTGAATTACGAAAGCGACGCGTCCACGCCTTCCGGTCAAACGTGACCGAAGGCAATTCGGCGGCGCGTGGTGGTTCGTACATGTGACTCAAATGATAAGCCGACACCAAGCGCGCAATCGCCGCGAAACTAAAAATCACGATAAAGCCCGCCACCGTTGCGCTCTGCGCATCGAACCAATGCAACACGGTACCGGCCACCACCAGCGAGGAAAATGATGCGACGGTGGCGTAGCGTGTGCGCATGCCGAAGTAGCGACCGCGCTTGCGCTGCGGTACCAGGTCACCCATCAAGCTGCTCCACTGCGGCGCTATCAAATGATTGGAGGCTTGGTATAAAACGATCACCGTGATGAACAACGGCACCGCGTGCTCAGGAAACAACAAGGGCAGCGCCACCAAGGGCAACCACAGAAAGCCCTGCACGTAGGCACCAAACAAAATGATCGAGCGGCGCCGCTTTACATAGCGGCCCCAGCGCACTGACACCAATTGCGCCAGCGATGCGAGTAATGGAGGAATCGACGCCAGCAACGCGATCTGCGCATTGGTCGCTTTCAAAAATAGTGCGAATGCGGAGAAAAAGCTTTCACCCGCGCCCGACATTGCGGAGTGTGCAACCGCATCGCGCACTGAATGACGTAGCGAAGTTTCGACTTTTGGATCTTTTGAAAATGGACGGCGCATGTCTCAACGACGGTTCCACCGCCGACAGATTGAACATCGTATAAATTGTTACGGCACGGGCGTAAAAAACATTACCGGCCAGGTTCAGACCGATTGGATGCGCGCGGCACAGAATGGTTGCATGGAATTTCTGCACAAGGATTTCGCTGCGTGGCGGAAGGTTAGATCGAAAGAGCTAAGGTCGCGTGGAGACCAGATTTCAACGGGCGCCGGTCTTTACACTTTTAAGGTATTCAACAATCAACGGTCCCAAGCGAACACCATGCGCATTTAACGCGTCGGTACCGAAGCGCACGTTGAACTCGAACAAATAAAAATGGCCATCGACTTCGGCGATGTCGAATCCTGCGTGATCGACACCCAACTGCGCGGCCACGCGTTCGGCAAGATGTATCGCGCCCTCCGGAATTTGCTCGAAGGAGACGGTTCCGCCCTGCGCAACGTTGTTGTGAAAACGCCCATCTTGCGCTTCGCGCCAATAAGCTGTAACCACCTTTCCGCCGATGACCACCACACGTACATCGCGATGAATCGGTAAGCGCTCTTGAATATACAACACATCGTTGGCTTGCGCGTATGCATGCAATGCAGCGCGTGATTCTATTAATGTCACGCCCCGCCCCATAGAACTGCGCACAACTTTCGCCACAAACGGAAAACTAAATTCGTCCAGCACTTGCTCCAACGCCGCCGGGGTTGACGGCAGAATGCGGGTGAACGGCACATGCTCGGGACACAGCGCTTCAAACGCGCGGGTCATTTCGATTTTGTCGTGACCCAGATGATAGCTATTGATGCTGGGAAAGATGCTCTTCTTCCATGCATAGACCAGCGCGTTGACTTGCCAGTACTCGGGAAACAACACCACATCGGCAGCAATTATTTCCTCTTTTCGCCGCAGCCAATCCGCAGGCTTGACATTAATAACACCCGGAATATCCAAAGTGCGCAGCGTGTCGAACGAGATCAAGCGCATTGGTGCGAAAACGCAATCGGGGTATGGCAGCGC
This sequence comes from Gammaproteobacteria bacterium, assembly GCA_031370545.1. Lineage (GTDB taxonomy): Bacteria > Pseudomonadota > Gammaproteobacteria > SG8-11 > SG8-11 > UBA6921. The sequence continues at coordinate 1,647 of JANMQQ010000051.1, read as the reverse complement.
CGACATAAATATTTCACCCCGCGTGTCGCACGTTTATGACGCACCTTGCCCAGATGCAGCTCTTCAGGACACGCGCAGCGATACACAAACGGTGAACGTGAACGGCGCAGCATCGACACGTCGTAGTCATGCGTGGCGCGTGTCTCCAGGCCAAATGCGCGCATTACTGTTTTCCATTCCGCGCCGTGCGGCCGCACACGCGCGCGATATAACGCCCACACCACTAGGTGCGCGACTTCATGCCCCACCGTTTGCAGCAAAAAATGCTCTTGATTGCTACGCAGCAAAGTTGCGTTGAATTGCAGATGCCAACGTTGCAAATGCGCCTTGCCTGCCAGCGCGCCACGCAAGCGCGCATCCCAACTGGGTACGCGTAACTGTGTTGCGAACGACGCGTCGGCCAGCGCAACGAAACCGCGCACGCGTGCATCCAGTTCCGCGCACAACGTTTCATCCAACGGTGGCACGCGGCGGCGAGAATTGTTTCGAAACTGTGAAATGGACATCGCGTGATCGTGCTCGGCATCACAAGTGTGTGCTCAAGATAAAGCATCGGGGACCCGACAAACAACCGCCGATTTTGTCGCCAACTGCTACGGACCCACACTGAAATTTACCGACCATCCCGGCGGCAGTAGCATGCAAACGGAAATGCCGTCCGGTGATTTGGGAATCTGGAAAGAGCTCGAAGGCGAACAGGCCTGCGCTGCCGCAGAATTAAACTCCCGCATGAAAGGCGTCAGCAGCCGCACTCTGATGGGCTTGATGGGCTTGGCAAGCATGATCGCAGTCGCAAACAAAAGCGGTCTGACCTTACCTACTGCAGGCACTTCACTGGATTTGAAGCCCTACCTGACGGCGCTGGGCTTGACAAAAGTGACCTTCAACACCGCCACACTCGCCTTGGATTTAACCGGCAAGGTGTGGAGCTACACACTGGCGATCAGCGCCAAAGACATGAATGACACCGCACATGATGTGTCGCTCGCCTTGACGCATGCACCTGGCACCAGCGAAACCGCCTATGAAGGTTTGTTCAACTACCGCGTTTCAGGACAGTTCGGCGGTAACAACTGCAACAGCGGCGGACCCGCACCCCTGGTTGTCAGCAACGAGTCGACCATGAATGGCACCTTGTACTACAAACGCTCTGCAAATCAGGTGATCGTCAACTCGCGTGAAGGTGGTTATTGCGGCACGGGTACAGTCGCTGCCACCGACTTCGACGCTGATGTTGACGCTACCAGCTCTTATAAACTCCTCGATCCATCGGTCACCTATCATGCGACCAATTCTCCGTTGGGTTGGGCTGACAACTTCTCCATCCTCGCGGGCAAATTCGATCCCTCCACTTTGGAAGGTGACTACGTGTACGCATGGCAAGCAGGCAAAGGCGATTCACACAGCCGCACGTTCCAGATGCACGTGGCTGCCGATGCGGCGACTGGCGACGCTTACTTTGGCTTCGGCAAAACCGTCGGCACGAGCGACGGCGAAATTGACGGCATGATTTGCAACTGGGCGGGCCCAGGAAATAGTCACACTCCGGTACCTTATGCGCAACATCAGCCCATTATTTTCGATGCCACAGTGAAAGGTTTTATCGTCGGCACCGCCGGTTCAGAAATCACCTTCGCACCGACCAAC
>JANMQQ010000040.1:0-3654 GCA_031370545.1 Gammaproteobacteria bacterium | reverse complement strand
CGCGCTGTTCCACGGTGGCGGATTCGTGCGCGAAGCGCGCGACATCCATTTCGCTGTCGGACACTAAGCTTTTTCCGCGCAATTCCGTCACACGTTCGAGCTGACGCTTTGCATCGCGCACTGCCACCGCCGCCTTGTCGCGCAGTGCTTCGGCGCTACGCAGACTGGCCTGTGCTTGCGCGACCTGGGTTTGAAACAGAGAGGCTTCGATCTGCGCGATCACTTGGCCTTTTTTTACGCGGCTATTGAAGTCCGCATTCAAGCGTTGAATCACGCCCGATACTTGACTGCCCACCAGCACTGACACCACCGGGTTCAGGGTGCCGGTGGCCGACACCGTGACGGTCAAGTCGCCCCGCTGCACGACGGCCGTGGTGTATTTTAAGGGCGCGGGTGTTGTGTTTTTTTGCGCGTACCATACGCCTGCGCCAATTAGCGCGGCAACTAGAATGACGAGAGTGATTTTGCTTACGCGGGACTTGAATACGTTGGCCATTAGGAGTCTTTTTTTGAAAAATGTTGTTAATTGGCGCCTTGTCTGACCACCCCGTCCGCTGCGCGTCCACCCCTCCTTGAAAATATGGAGGGGTGAACAGCCCCCATGTTTCTGAAGCGGTGTGTGGTGATCGTGCCGTAGTTAATTACATCGCGCTGCAAAATGAAAGCGACCATTCGTACGCCGATTTTGCATTAGAATCAGTTCCGTTCTCACTTGATGAAGTTCGCAACCCTATGCGCGGTTATGTTCGCTACACACAAGCTCCGCACGACAACCGTACCGATCTGAAAAATTTGCGCGCGGTGTATCCGTTCCTGCGCGAGTATCTCGGACGCGTGTTGTTGGCGCTGGCCTGTTTGATCCTGGCTAAAGTCGCCAACGTCGGTGTGCCGGTGGTGTTGAAAGGCATCGTCGATCAACTCGACGCCAGCAAGCACGCCAACATCGCGCTCCCGGTGATGTTGTTGCTCGCGTACGGTGTGTTGCGCCTGTCCAGCGGGCTACTTAACGAATTGCGCGACGCCCTCTTTGCGCGCGTGCGTTACCGTGCAATGCGCCGCCTGGCGACGCGTTTATTGGACCACTTGTATTCACTTTCGTTGCGCTTTCATCTCGAGCGCCGCACTGGCGCGATCTCGCGCGATCTGGAACGCGGCACGCAAAGTGTCAGCGCGCTGCTGAATTATCTGACCTTCAGCATTGCCCCCACCTTGGTCGAGTTCGCGCTGGTCGCCGCAATTTTGTTCGGCGGCTACCATGCTAAATTCGCCTTGATAACCTTCGGCACTGTGGTGGTGTACATTGCGTTCACGATCTGGGTGGCGCAATGGCGCCTGCACTATCGGCACAGCATGAATGCACTCGATTCCGAGGCAAACAACCAAGCCGTCGACGGGCTGATCAACTACGAAACCGTGAAATATTTCGGTAACGCAAATTACGAAGTGGAACGTTACGACGGCACGCTCAGCCAGTGGGAAGACATGGCAGTAAAAAGTCAAACGTCGATGTCGGCGCTGAATTTCGGTCAGGGCGCGATCATCGCCGTCGGTGTGACCGGCGTGATGTTTTCGGCTGCGGGTGGTGTGGCCGACGGCAGCATGACGTTAGGCGATCTGGTGCTGGTCAATGCGCTGATGCTGCAACTATTTCTGCCGCTGGGATTTCTCGGTGTGGTGTTTCGCCAAACGGTGCATGCGCTCGCCGACATGGACATGATGTTTCGTCTGCTAGAGCGCGACCGTGATATCAAGGACGCTCCTGCTGCACCACCGCTCGTGGTCAGTGCGGGCCGCGTGCAATTTCGCAACGTGGATTTCGGTTACACCGATGAACGTGCGATTTTGCACAACGTCAGCTTCAGTATCGCGCCGGGAAAAAAAGTCGCGGTGGTCGGCCCATCCGGCGCTGGCAAGTCCACGCTGGTGCGTTTGCTGTTTCGGTTTTACGAACCCAACGCCGGACAAGTTCTCATCGACGGGCAGGATATCCGCAGCGTCACGCAGGAATCGGTGCGTGACGCCATCGGCATTGTTCCGCAAGACACCGTACTATTTAACAACAGCATTTTCTTCAACATTGCCTACGCCAAACCCGGCGCGACGCGCGATGAAGTGGAGCATGCCGCGCAGATGGCGCACATTCATGACTTTATTGCCTCACTACCTGAGGGCTACAACACGGTGGTTGGCGAGCGCGGTTTGAAACTGTCCGGCGGGGAAAAGCAACGCGTCGCCATCGCGCGCGTGGTGCTAAAAAATCCGAAAGTTTTAGTGTTTGATGAAGCAACTTCGGCGCTCGACACCCAGTCTGAGCGCGCCATTCTCGCGGCGCTGAAAAATGTCGCGACCCACCACACTACGCTGGTCATTGCGCATCGTTTGTCGACCGTGGTCGACGCGGATGAGATCTTGGTGTTTGAAAACGGCAGCGTCATCGAACGCGGTCCGCATGATGATTTGCTGCGCCTGCAAGGACGTTATTCTCACATGTGGGCGTTGCAACAAAAGCAGCGTGCTGCTGCAACAGAAGTTACTGCTTGAATTCAACCGGCCATAAGCGCTGATCGGCGCGCGGGAAATCGCGCCACAGTTCGGCGTAGGTTTTGCGCAGCACCGGGTGAAGTTCATTCGGCGCAATCTCGGCCAGTGGCAGCAACACAAACGCGTTGACAAGGATTTCTGCGCGCGGCAGCTTAATGTCACGCTCCTGCACCACCAGAGCGTCGTACAGCAGCAAGTCTAGATCGAGCGTGCGGTCTGCGAAGCGCTCGCCTGCGCGTACACGGCCGTTGCGTGCTTCGATTTGAGCCAGACTACGTGCCACGTCGTGCACCGACTTCTCGGTATCGCAGGCAACTACCGCGTTATAAAAATTGTTGCCCTGAAATCCTACCGGCTCGCTTTCGTAAACCGACGAGCAACGCAGGTTGGTAAACTGCACATGTAATTCGGCAAGCGCTGCGCGGATGTGTTGTTCGCGTTCGACGTTGCTGCCGATGCTGATATAAATGCGCGCCATCAGCTCGGACGTACGCCGCGTTCAATTAATACGCCGACGTCACGCGCGCCACGCAAAGCACCCGGCTTATGAGCTTTCAGGCGCAGCCAGGGAATCGAAAATTCAGTCATGATCAATTCGGCCACTCGCTCGGCGAGTGTTTCCACCAACTGGAATTTACTTTCGGCAACGAACGCCTGCACACGCTTCGCCACCGCCTTGTAGTTCACGGTGTCGACAATATCGTCACTGCCTGCAGCCCGGCGAATATCTGCCGCCAGTTCCAGGTCAAAACTGATGGTCTGGGTGATGCGCCGCTCCCAATCGTAAATGCCGATCACGGTGTCGACACGCAGTTCATTGATGAAAATAATATCCATGCTGTTCTCCAACTCCGGTGTGCGCGCCTATAATGCCACGCCTTCACGTTTACGGACTGAGACTGCGCATGATTGTTTACGGATTATTCATTTTGCTTGCTTACCTGCTGGGCTCGCTGTCGGCGGCGATCATCGTGTGCAAGCTGATGGGTTTGCCCGATCCGCGCTCACAGGGTTCGGGCAATCCTGGCACCACCAATGTGCTGCGCATCGGCGGCAAAAAAGCCGCAGCAATTACCTTGCTCGGCGACATGCTCAAAGGTTTGATTCCAGTTG
>JANMQQ010000471.1:0-8746 GCA_031370545.1 Gammaproteobacteria bacterium | reverse complement strand
TGCTGACACTCCCATCGCCGTTGATTTTTAGACTCTTGCCTGCGAGCGCATCATCCATATCCACCAACTGAATGGATTTGCCGTAGCAATTGTTCGTCGGTGTTTCGACATTAGGTATGAATGCGTATGCCGGTTCGTCGGTGCGGACTTGAAACATGTGTTGGTCTCCCTCTATTCGGTAATTGTCATGCTCCTTCCCCCTGCAAGGGGGAAGGGTGGCGACCGCCATGGATGGCGGAAGTTAGAGCAACGCAGGAGCAGTTGCCGGATGGGGGGTGTTATAAACTCCCCATCTACGTTGGAAGCGCTGGTTAGAAACGCAGTATTTCTTCTCTCTTGGCGGGAGATTATATGAACGACCCCCATCCCAACCTTCCCCCTTCCAGGGGGAAGGAGCCGAGATTCAGACTGTTGCTTGTGTTGCAATGTATGGCGCGCAATAGGCATTGCTTAATACGTTCGCGCCGCCATATTCCGCACCGCCGCCGCATGCTGATCCAACGCCGGTTCGATTTTCACCGCGCTTTGCTTGAACGCGGGTTGGCGCGAATGCGGATCGAGCAGCCCGAGCGTCAAGCGATTCACGCATTCGTGAAAATGGAACGGGATGAACACCATGTTAGGCGGCACGCGTTGCGTGAGCTGCACCATCACCACCGCATCGCCGCGCCGCGAGGTGAGCCGCGCGTAACGTCCGTGCTCGATGCCGAGTTCGCGCGCCGCGTCGGGATTCATTTCCATGTACGGCGTGGGACTGAACTTGTTCAGATTGCCGATCTTGCCGGTGCGCGTGCGCGTGTGAAAATGCTCGACTACCCGGCCGCTGTTGAGCCAGAACGGATACTCGGTGTCAGGTCGTTCATTATTGTCAATAAACGGCAACGGGATCAGCTTGGCCTTGCCGTCGTAGTGCTGGAACTTGCCGTCGGTGTACAACCGGGGCGAGCCGTGCGGGGCGGTGTCTTCGTTGCACGGCCATTGAATGCCGCACTGCTGTTCGATCTTTGCGTAGGTCATGCCGGAATAGTCAAGCATGCGCCCTTTAGAGAGTTGGCGCATTTCCTCAAACGCACCTTCGGTGGTCTCGGGAAATTTGATCTTGTTGCCACCGTCGAATCGCTTGGCCATTTGGTTGAAGATCCAAAAATCCGGCTTTGAATCCGCATACGGCGGCATGACATTACGAATTAAATTCACACGCCGTTCGGTGTTGGTGAAGCAGCCTTGCTTCTCCGCCCACACCGCCGCCGGAAAATACACGTGGCTGTATTCGTTGGTCTCGACATCGGCATAAGCGTCCTGCACCACCAGGAATTCCAGATTTTCAAAGGTCTTGCGGATGCGCGCCGAGTTGGTCATTGAGGTCATGGGATTGGTCGCGATAATCCACAGCCCCTTGATCTGGCCGGTCTCGATGGCGGGGAAAATGTCGGTCTGAAACAAGCCGCGTTTCTTCGGGAAAAATTCCGGGTCGATACCCCAAAACTTCGCGATGTCTTCGCGGTCCTTATCTTTCTCCAGCGCGCGATAGCCGGGCAAACCCGAACACGACGACCATTCGCGCGTGCCCATCGCGTTGCATTGGCCGGTGATCGACAAGCTGGTGCTACCGGGCTTGCCGATGTTTCCGGTGATCAGGTTCAAACTGTTGATCGCCACCACGCCGTCGGACCCGTGCGTGCTCTGGTTGATGCCCATGGTCCAGATGCTCATCGCCGCGCCCGCCTTGGCGTAAAGACGTGCGACATTGCGGATGGTGTCTTCGTCGATGCCGCAGACGCGTGACGCGGTCACCGGATCGTACTGTTCCACCAGCTTGGCGAATTCGTCGAAGCCGCTGGTGTGCGCGTTGATATAGTCGCGCTTTTCCAGCCCTTCTTTCAAAATCACGTGCGCCAGGCTGTTGAGCAGCACCACATCGGTGCCGGGTGTTATCGGCAAGTGCATGTCGGCCATTTGCGCAAACATGGTGACGCGCGGGTCTACCACAATGAGCGGGAACTTACGCTTTTCGCGCGCCTCGCGCATACGCCAGTAAATGATCGGATGCTGCTCCGGCAGATTAGATCCAAACGCGATCAGGCACTGGGTATGATCAAAGTCTTCGTAACAGCCCGGCGGCCCATCGGACCCAAACGAGCGTTTGTAACCCGACACCGCCGACGACATGCACAGCGTGGTGTTGCCGTCGTAGTTGTTGGTGCCCAGTACGCCGCGCGTGAGCTTGCCCAGCGTGTAAAACTCTTCAGTCATGATCTGGCCCGTGGACACCACGGCAAAAGAGTCACGCCCGTACTTGCCCTGGATGCGTTTGATCTCGCCGGCGACTTTGTCCAGCGCCGTGTCCCAGGTCGTTTCGCCGAATGGCTCGTGGATTTTGTCGCGCATCAACGGCGTTTTGCCGCGCCCGGGCGCGTAAAACAATTCGTGTTCGAAAATGCCTTTCAAGCACAGCTTACCGCGATTGACGTCGGCACCGGCCACGCCGCGCGTCCCGACCGCCTTGCCTTCGGCGTTAATGCCGACTTCGATCGAGCAGCCAGTGGAACAATAGCCGCAGGTGGTGTATTTCCAATCGACAATCCCCTTGTCGGCGATCTTGATCGGATTCTTTTTGTTGCGCCCGAAAAGCATCGTTTCCCCTCCCGTAATTTTTTTAGGCTTGCGCCGTTTGTCCCGCAAACATCATCACGTTGCTCGCGGCGGACAGCTTCAGAAATACACGCCCGCCATCGAGCTTGACTTCATGGGTGCGCGTGCAGCCAACATCGGGCCCCACGGCGCAGCCTTGATCAAGATCAATCACCCAGTTGTGCAACGGACACGCCACGCGATTATCAAACACGATGCCTTGCGACAACGGCCCGCCCTTGTGCGGGCACTTATCGTCGAGCGCGAACACGCTGTCGTTGGCAGTGCGGAACACCGCCACGTCGCCCTGCGCGGTGCGCACCACGCGTGCGCCGAGCTTGGGAATTTCAGTAAGGTTGCAGACGTCAATCCAACTCATTCGATACCTCAATCTGTAAATGTCTTGTCACGCTTCTTTGAATCTGTTTTTGGTGCACACGGCGCAGCCTACACGACCTGCTTGATTGGAATGAACTCACGTTGATCCGCCGCTTCAGCATGTTGTTTCCATGGATCGACTTGCGCGTATTTCTGCGATTCCATAAAACGCTCGGCGAGCAGTTTTCTGCCCGGCACATCGTCCACGACGCGCTGCTTAACGTAGGTCAAACCCACGCGTTCCAGATAGGGCGCGGTGCGTTCCAGATAGCGGCCCTCTTCGCGATACACCTGCATGAACGCGGCGCAATACTCCAGCACCTCCTCCATGGTTTCGACTTTGCAAAGCAAATCAGTTGCGCGAACTTTCACACCGCCGTTACCGCCGACGTGCAGCTCCCAACCGGAATCCACCGCGACGACACCGAAGTCTTTGATGGTCGCTTCGGCGCAGTTGCGCGGACAACCCGACACCGCCATTTTGAATTTGTGCGGCGTCCAGGAGCCCCAGCTCATCTGTTCAAGTTTGATGCCCATGGTGGTGGAATCTTGCGTGCCGAAACGGCACCAGGTTTTTCCGACGCAGGTCTTGACCGTTCGCAGGGCTTTGCCGTATGCATGTCCGGAAACGAAACCGGCCTTGCTCAGGTCGCCCCACATTTTGGGCAGATCTTCTTTCTTCACGCCGAGCAAGTCGATGCGCTGGCCGCCGGTAATCTTCACTGTCGGCACGTTGTATTTCTCCGCCACATCGGCGATCGCGCGCAATTCCGCCGGATTGGTTTCGCCGCCCCAGATGCGCGGAATCACCGAATAGGTGCCGTCTTTCTGAATGTTGGCGTGCGCGCGTTCGTTGATGTAACGCGATTGCGCATCGTCCTGATATTCGCCCGGCCAGGTGCTGAGCAGGTAGAAATTCAATGCCGGTCGGCACGACTGACAACCGTCGGGATTTTTCCAGGCGAAATAGTCACGCACCGCCACCATGGTTTTCAGCGCGTGTTTGCGGATGCCTTCACGCACGTCGTCATGGCTGTGATCGGTGCAGCCGCACATCGACTTTTTCTTCGGCGTTTGCGAATAGTCGCCGCCCAAGGTCAGCGCAAGCAATTGCTCGACCAAACCGGTGCACGATCCGCACGAACCTGACGCCTTGGTATGCGCGCGCACTTCTTCGAGGGTGAAAAGTTTTTTGCCGACGATGGCGTTAACGATTTCACTTTTGCACACGCCGTTGCAGCCGCAGATTTCGGCACTGTCGGCCATCGCCGCCACGCGGTTGCTTTGGCCATGACCGGCGTCGCCCAGGTGATGCTGGCCGAACAATAAATTCTCGCGAAAATCCGATACGTCGGTGCCATCGCGCATCAATTGGAAATACCAGGCGCCATCACCGGTGTCGCCGTACATCACAGCGCCCTGAATTTTGTTGTCTTTGAGTACGATTTTTTTGTACACACCGCGCGCAGCATCTTTGAGCACGATATCTTCGGTGCTGTCGTCGCCGGTGAAGTCGCCTGCGGAAAATAAATCAATACCGGTGACTTTCAGCTTGGTCGATGTCATCGAACCTTCGTAACGTGCGTACCCCAGTTGCGCGAGATGATTGGCGCAGACTTTCGCCTGTTCAAATAACGGCGCGACCAAACCATAGGCCGTGCCGCGATGCTGCACACATTCGCCCACCGCATAAATGCGCGGGTCGTAGGTTTGCAGCGTATCGCTGACCACCACGCCACGTTCGCAATGCAACCCGGAGGCTTTCGCCAGCGTCGTGTTGGGACGTATGCCGACCGCCATCACCACCAGATCCGCCGCGATCTCCAGACCGCCCTTAAAGCGCACGCCTTGCACGCGCGACTCGCCGACAATTGCCTCAGTTGAGGTGGTCATCAGAAAATGCAGACCGCGCTCTTCCAGCGATTTTTTCAACAGCGCGCCCGCCACCACATCGAGCTGGCGCTCCATCAGCGAGTCGGTTAAATGCACCACCGTCACGCTCATGCCGCGCTGCTTCAAACCGTTTGCGGCTTCAAGGCCAAGCAAGCCGCCGCCGATCACCACCGCGTGTTTGTAATGTGCCGACGCGTCCAGCATGCGATCAACATCGTAAATATCGCGGAAGGTAATCACGCCCGGCAAGTCATTACCCGGCACCGGAATCACAAACGGATCGGAACCGGTGGCCAGCAACAAGCGATCATACGGCGCGGTCGTGCCGTCCTCGGCGATTACCAAACGTTTTTTACGATCAATTTGCGCGATCTTTTTCCCCTTGTGCAAGGTGATGCCGTGTTGCGCGTACCAGGTGTCATCATTAAGCATGATTTCATCAATGGTCTTTTCGCCGGCTAATACCGGCGATAACAAAATGCGGTTGTAGTTGCCATACGGTTCAGCACCAAACACGGTGATGTCATAGGCGTCGGGCGCAAGCTTCAACACTTCTTCCAAAGTGCGCACACCGGCCATGCCGTTGCCAATCAGGACCAAACGTTCTTTCATGCAGCAGACTCCTTAACATCGTTACGTCGATATCAAACATCTATAACAAATCGTGTGCCATGTTCAGTACCTAGGATGTAGAGCACTGTTTTATTGGGTTTTTACTACTGAAAGTGCGAATCAGAACTGACGCTCACAGGGGAGTCATCGCACCATTCGGGCGCGAATCAAACCATGCAAAGTCTGATTTGGTGCAGCAACCATGAGCGATTGGGAATTATATTGGTGCGCGGGAATGACGAATATTTGCGGGAGCAATACGTAGTGCTTCATTCGATTACGAAGCACTACGCTAGCCGCTTGCCCACCTTAGTATAGAAGTTACGGCTGAACGTACTGATAACCTACGTCCTGCAAGTCAGTGATGGCGCTGACGCCCGAGGTAACGAAACCGATACCCGCAATCATCTGGTCCAAAGTGACCTTGTGCGCGCTTGCGGTGTTCTGACAGAACAATACTTTCACATTAGGGCGCTTGACAAGACCAGCCACCTTGGCGGAAAAAATATTCGATGCCGCGTCGGGGTGCCCCTTGGCGGGATCAAGAACCATGTTCCATCCACCTGCATGAATCACCAGCACAATTTCGTACTTGCTCGCCTTGATGCCGTGCGTCACTTCCAGATCGGTAATCTGATTCAACACATTGCCCAAAGCATAGGGCTTGGTGCATGCCACGTCTTCACAGAATGTGTTGACTTGGTACAGCACCTTAATCGCGTCTGTTTCCGCCAGACAGCGCGTCACCCCCGCACTACCGTCGCCGAATTTCTGATCGACGCTGATCGGGTTTCCGGACGCGTCCGTCCACGGACTGGCGACGCAGTTCTGCGCGTTCAACTCGTTGATGGCGGCAGGATTGAATAACTCTTCCACCGGGGGGATACCTGCCGATGGCGGCGGGCTCGTTTTATTATCGGGCGATGGGGGGCCAGTATTGACATTCGGGTCTGCGCAACTAACCAACAGCACCGGCACCAGCAAAGCAAGCGTGCGTAACATATAAGTGTTCTTTGTTCTTCTCCTTATCATACTCATGATCAAGGCTGGATGTAGCGGTAACCGATACGCTGCAAGTCTGTGAGTGCACTCACGCCCGAGGTTACGAAACCCACGCCGTCGATCATCTGGCTCAACTGCACCTTGTTTGAATTCGCCGTGTTCTGGCAGAACATCACCTTCACCCCCGGCTTGGCGACCAGCGCCTTGATCTGATCCGCGAACACATTATCCGCTGCATTGGGATGGCCTTTTGCCGGATCCAGAATTGCTTTCCAGCCACCCGAGTGCACGATCACGACCAGTTGATATTCGCCGGAAGGGACACCATGCGTGACTTCAAGATCACGAATGTGATTGAGAATATTGCCGACCGCGTAAACCTTGGTACAGGCCACGTCCTCGCAAAACTTATTGAACTGGTAAACAACCCGTGTTCCTTTCGGCTTGGCCAGACAGCGCGTGACAGCCGCCGCACCATCACCAAATTTTTGATCGACCGTAATGGTATTCCCAGATGCATCCGTCCAGGGGCTGGCAACGCAATTGGCTTTATTCAAGGGATCGGGCGGAGTGACCACCGCTGCATGCGCAATCCCGCTTAGAAAAACCAATAATAAAAGCGCAACAGCCTGTCCAATTATTTTCATAAATCATCTCCAGGTTTAATGTTTTGTGAAAAAGACAACACCCGCTACAGCTAGACGCAAATGACTATCGCGATTAAAAATCGCGGCCTTGGTATTACAACCTTCTTCAGCAATTTTAAGGACGCGGTGCGGACGCTAGGCCCAGCATGCTTACGATTGTATTAAGGTGCAGTGGTTTTGTGACGCGGCTCACAAGCTTCATGTGAGCACACCGCCTTCAAAGCCGTTTAGCGAGTGGAAATGCTCGAATACCAAACTCTACTTCAGGCGCACCACGGTGGCTGAAGCCATTGCGCAGGTAAAAGGTTTTTGCTGTACCCGTGCTACTGAGATGAATTTCAGTAAGCCCTGTTTGCATCGCATGTGACTCCAGTGCTGTTAGCAGCGCTTTACCGACACCCTTAAAACGCACTTCCGGAAGCACATAGCAAAGCGCCAGCTCACCGGTGGCGCTGAGCAAGCCGACACCAACGATTTGTTCACCGCTAATAGCGACGACCGGGAAATTCTCACGGGCAGCAAACCAACCCGCAATATTTTCTGGTGTTTTGTTTGCAACCAAACGGACAAAGCCTCTGGCTCATTGTGATGATCTTCACCACAACACTCCGTAATTGAGCGGCGAAGAACCTCACACGCCGCCTGGGCGTCGGCAGGTGTGGCTCTACGAACTTGCGTGTTCATTGCGGTTCACTCATTAATTTAGAGTCTGACCCTCATGTCACGGTTAAGCATTTTCTGCCTATCGACCCGCCTGGTTTGTTCGGTGGTGTAATACAAACGCACTCCGAGATCGTTACATCCGGCCCATCAGCCACGCGCTCATGAGTAGGTGCCTGGTATTGTTATTCATGTGCATGTGATCTGTAACAGAAGCTTCATTCCTCGGTAACAATAAATATGTAGGGTGATCGCACGCCAAGGGTGTTGATTGCTGTTCCTTGACAATTCGTAGCTGTCCTCGCTGATGACTATGCGAGTTTTTAAGGAGCATTTTTATGGGCATGAACCGCTGGTTCTTGGCTGGATTATTCGTCTTTGCGGGTATTTTGTTGGGTGCGAATCAAGCACAGGCTAAAGCGGATAGCTTGCATATCCTCGTCACGGCTGATAACGACTACGCCTTTTACTTGGGCACAAATGTTAGTGCGACACAAAAAATTGGCGGCGCGTCGAACGCTGCTAGTAGTGAAATCTTCGTTCCTGAAAGTTACTCCAAAACTGCTCCGGATGGTGATTGGATTTATATTGCTGCTTGGAGTGATGATGCAGTCAATCAGGGTTTGCTGGTGGATTATTCCAGAAACAATTGCTTCGGAAACTACCTCACCGTATTAAGTGGGAATTCACGGTGGGAAGTCACAGCGACCAACCTCAACCTTAACATTGGCTCTCCCGCTCCTACCCCAGCGGAACTTACAAGCCAAATTCTGTTGGCGAACGCTGGAACTAACTTCTCGGGTGGCTGGAAACCAATCACGACAAGCGCCTTGACGAATAGCCAAGGCGGTATTCACAACGTTGTGGTTCCCGGCATTGCGGGTGGTGCGCGCTGGATGTGGTGGAATAGTGGGAATGGTAGT
>JANMQQ010000461.1:0-10899 GCA_031370545.1 Gammaproteobacteria bacterium | reverse complement strand
GTTTAATGTGCCGCTGATCCTTAGACACTTTTTAACTGATACCATGACTCCAAACTCGATAGCGTTACTGTTATTGGTTGCAAGCTATAGCGCGACAACATTGCACGCGAAAGAAAACGCCACGCATGCGACCGACACCGCTGCATCCTCTGCTACCCAAAAATATGGCCCCACCAAATCTGGCGAAACCTTAGCGCAGGTCGCACAACAGGTGTTGACTGATGCGACCATCAGCAATGAACAAATGATGTGGGCGTTGTACACCGCAAACCCGAAAGCGTTTGAGAAAGGCAAGCTGAATCGCTTGCGTGCGGGCGCCTATCTTACGGTACCGACACCGGAACAGGCACGCAGTGTCGACATCGCGGTTGCGCTTCGCGAAATTGAGAATCGCACCAAACACGCGGCACCAAAAACCGCAGCACCAAAAACTCCAACCGCTAAACCAACCAAGACGGGGGACTTGGACGCTCAAATAGAAGAGGCAAAACGCGAACGGGACGATGCAGCCAAAGAACAGGTGTTTCTCAAGGCACGCCTGAAAGAAATGGAAGATAAAATCCAGACCTTGCTGCGTGAAAATGCCGAGCGTGACGCCAAATTACGCGCTCAATCAGCCGTTCCTCGTAAATAAAATTGCCCACCGATATGTAAAGACTGACTACCACTGCCCTTGATTTTTGAGTGGTGAATTATGTTAAGCTAGTCAAACTTTCGCCGAACCGCTCACTTGCAGCGCTAAGTCATTGTTTAGACTATGGGGTGATGACTAATGGAACAAAAGCAACCCGGCTCACCTGCCATGCGGGTGTCCATCGTTTCAGTCTCCCGCAACCAGCGCGAACATCTCAAACGCTTGATCGAACAGCACGGCCCACGCGTGGTCGGCATGTCCGGCTTCCGCGACTACGACCTAACCCGTGATGAGCAGCGCCCGGATGTTCTATTAGTTGATCTAGATCAAGCCGACGATGCCTCGCTGACGCGCATCGAACGGTTACTCGACCAAAGCAACGTTCCGGTGTTATTTAACGAAAGCACTGCGGTGCCTACAACACCCGGCCCCTATCGCGACGACTGGATCGACAATCTGGTGGGTAAACTCTACAACCTCGCCACTCATCGCAGCCTGCTGGTCAAACCCGGCCTGTCGGATCGACCACGTTATGCACAAACGGTCGGCCATGCCTTGCCTAATGTGCTCATCGTGGCGCATTCAAAAACCCGTCGCCGGGTATTGCAGAATATTCTCGCAGCTCAGGGGATTCGAGACAGCACCGAAACATCGTTCGAACCCAATTTTATCGCGGAGCGGATGGTGCACTACGACGCGCTGCTGGTCGACGAGCATAATGTGAGCCCCGAAGAACACATGGTGTTGACGAGCTTAACCGCTCAATCACGTGTGCCCGTACAAGTGTGTAACAGTTCTAAGATTCCGTACGCGGCCGTGCCCCGCCGCACCTGGGGTATACAGCTCGCCGGAAAAATCATCAAGATATCCAAACTCCGACCTGTATCGCCTAGTCCGGCTGTTGCAACAGTCGCACCCGCAAATGCCCCGACCTATAGCCCGCGTCATTTTGTGGCTGTCAACGGCGAACATGAATGGGGCAGTCGTCTGTCGGAAGTGTTAGCCCAAGTGCGCACCAATCTTACCCAGCAAGCAGCGGCGGCTAAGGTTAAATTGAAAAAAACTGCTCCGTTGAAACCATCAAAGACCACGACGACTCCGTTATCAACGACCCCCAACAACGCGTGCACCGCGTTTGAGGACCAACCGTCGTTGACTACGGATCAGTCGATCATGGCGCAATTTGATGCGCGCGTGATCGAAACCCACCAAAATAAAGCGACCGCCACACTCGGCATTATCGCTACGCATCAGGAAATCAAAGGTCGCCAGAGTCAGGAAAAACCGTCTGCACGGCAAGTTTCATCAGGAGTTGCCATTCCACCTGCTGGCGTAGCTGCCAAAAAACCAAACCTGGCCGATCCCGCCCCAAAATCTTCACCCGCACCGGTGCGGGTGAAGAAGGCGCTGCCTGCATCAGACATTATTGACGCCAGCAACCTGGACAGTTTGCCGGTTATGCCACCTCCCAATTCACGGCACACCACACCAACCGCGCCGCTGCCTGTTGATGCTCGCGACAGTGAAATTGAGCGCTTTTTTGACTTCGACAAAGAACTGGATATTTCGCAGCAACGCCATGCGCTGGGAGAAGGTCACGTACTCAATTCCGCGACCCACGACGAAGTCCTGCCTTGGGATATTGAAAAAGAACAGACGAATCCGTTCAGCAAGAGCCCTTCTGCGCGCGCGACGAAGAAACAACGTTCGACGTCACGGGATTCGCTAATGAGCCGGATTCGAAAAAAGCTACCGAAGATATTTCACTAAACAGCTAAACCTACGGCGACGACGCCACTAACACGTCGCTGATTTTCTTGGTCATCAACGTCGCCTTGGTGTCTGGAATCACAAATACCCAACCGTTAAGCTTTTGATCCAACGCGCCTGCTTCCTGCTTAAACTTATCGACCTCCGCAGCTGCACTCGGCTTGGTACTGCCAGCATGGGCATCGAATGACACCTCGTACTTTACGTGCCACTTGTCATCTTTTTGCAGTAGCGAGGTTTTAACCACCAATCCGTCGAAGGTACGATACTCATTGTGCCCTACCCCGGTCGCGGGAAATTGAAATCCCTCCGCGACAAACACATCGTCGGGAACCACGTTTTCCAACGCAGCGGACATATCATCCAGGCGTGCCTGTGAACGAATTTTAAATTTGGGCGGCAGCGGCGAGTATTGAAAGCCCTTCTCCTCACTTGAGGTTTTTGTAAGCAGGTAGTGCGCGCCATCCGGCAAGGTAATATTCATGCTCTTCATACGCGACCGAAAAATATCAGCGACGCGATCTTTTTTTAGCCATGCGGCTGCATCAGTCAAAACCTGCACCTGGCCTTCGACCAACCACGCTTGAGCTTCGTTTAACCGACGCACGTAGAGTTGTTTTTTTACACCATCCTCGCTGTCATGCGCATCGCCAATGACCACCCCGATCAGCGTGGTGCCGCCCGCGTCTTTCAATGTTACGCCTGGATGAGTCGCGTCTTCAGCGGCCGGATCGGTAACTCCTAATTTATCGTATTGATCCGCTTTGCTGGTTTTTGCTTCCACGCTTAGCAAGTTTGCAATGCTCAATACCAGGGGTTTGAGCTTGTCAAAATCCGCCGGATATCCGCCTTTTTCTTTGATGCGCCAAACCTCACCGTCGCGCTGAAGCGTCACGCGATCTTTGCCCTGCACAATCTCCACGCTGGCGACATCGTCGAGCTTTTGTTCGAGATCCCGAAAAAACAATGCACCCAAAGCGTCGTCACTGGTTGCGGCTTCGCGTCGCTGCGCCAGCAATACCGCGATGATCACGACCAGCAGCGTGATGATGACCAAAACCGTAATGTTTTTCTTATCCATACCGCGATGACTCGTCGTGAAAAAAATACGTTAGGCGGCTGACCGCCGACTACGATAGATGCCGATGCCCGCTGCAAACAGCATCACGACCAAAGGCACCAAGCCGATATTGATAAATTTCAATTGCGTCCCAAGCGCTTCGATATTCTTCCGCAATTCGTGCTGAACGTTACGCAATTCTTTGCGCGTCTTTAGCTGCTCCATGCGGAAATTTTCCATTTCCTGGCGCTGCTCATTGCTGAGCAAGACGGCATTCCCCGATTGCTTCTGGCTTTGCAGAGCCTGGATCTTGCGCTCGGTGTCCTTCAATTTTTCACGCACTTCTTTTTCTTTATCGAGGAAGCGCTTTTCCGCATCACGCTGGATTTCCTTTACCTTTTCAAACGGGCGAGAAAATTCTCCGCGGCTGCGCAGGCTGATCAGATCGTTGCTACCACTCAAATTATCCAGCGCGTTGACAACAAAAGTGGCGTTACTAGCGCGCGGGGTAGCGACGCGCTGCCCAAAGAAATTACGTACATCCACCCAGAAACGATCACTGAGAAGATCAACATCCGCGACCAGGATCACATTGATTACGTCTTTTGATTCCGCCAGCGGTGCCGGAGCAGAATCAAACTTGACCGGCGCGCCCTGCGGAAAGGCGCTCTTCGCTTTACCGCTGATGCGTCCAGCCAAAGTTAATTTTTCGGCGCCAGGTTTATACATATTAAACAGTTCTGCTGGATTCGGATTCTGTAAACGCATGGCGTCGACAACCATAGCGCGGTCGCTGGTCTCGACTAATGGACTAAACTCCGTGGTTGCACCGGCTTTCTTTTTCAGGATGCCTGACGAAGCCATGTTGATTTGATCCAAACCACCCGCAACAAATTCGGACTTATTAAAATTCGCACCTTTGAGCGACAACCACACGACGTATTCCACCGACTGCGCCTGCGACCCTCCCGCCACGCTCACGCGCGTCGCAGCTTGAATATCCGCAGCAACTTTGCCATCGACGAGCTCAACACCCCAAGCGTCCAACAGTTGTTTAGGATTTGAGCTGCGTCCGCCCACGCCTGCGGAATCTTCCTCGGCGAACGGATCGACAAACATCAGCACACGCCCGCCCCGCAACGCAAACTGGTCAATTGCGTACAAGGTTTTTTCGCTGAGGCCTTTGGGATGAACCACCATCAGCACGTCAATGTCGTCAGGCACGATATCAACGTCAACGCCTAAAAATCGTAATGTAAAGGTCTGGCGTATGACGTTGAGCACCGCCCATTCGGTATTGGTGCGTAATGGCATCGCGGGGTTCGGTGGCAGACCCTCAATGGGTAAGGTGCTGATAATTCCAACCGGCTTTTTCACCGGATGCGACAAGTTGTAAATCAAGCGCGTGATGTCGTATTCGAGCGACTGCTCGCGATCCATTTGAAAAAACGGAATCACTTCTTTTTCATCGGTGGCGCCTGAGCCAACCAAACCCAGATAAACCATGCTGCCCGCGCTGTCGAACGGCACGCCTTGCATGCGATTCTGCACCGCCTGGTCTTCCTCGTCAGAAAACGGTTCGGGGTCGGCGACGACTAATTTTAATTTGCCATTGGAGTGCGTTACAAACTCCTCCAGCAAATCACGCACGCGGCGCGCGTAATTGGTAATGCCGGGTGAGCTCTGCGCCAATTTTTCAGAAAAGAAAAAGCGCAGCGTCACCGTGTCATCCAGATTTTTCAGGATATTCTTGGTGCCGTCAGAAAGCGTATAGAAATGCGCAGCCGTCAGATCCAACCGCGCCGATTTAAACAGCGTACCTGCCAGCGCATTGATGGCCACCAGCAATACCGCAACAAAAATCAAACCCACT
This sequence comes from Gammaproteobacteria bacterium, assembly GCA_031370545.1. Taxonomy (GTDB): domain Bacteria; phylum Pseudomonadota; class Gammaproteobacteria; order SG8-11; family SG8-11; genus UBA6921. The sequence goes on along the minus strand of JANMQQ010000461.1, from coordinate 5,562 downwards.
ACGGAAAAAAGACGTTTGTTCATGACCTAGTCCGCCTTCTTCATTTCGACCAAGATCACATTGGCCGTCAACCAGCACGCGATGAACGACAGAAAGAATATCGCGTCGCGCACGTCAATCACGCCCTTGGTCACCGCTTCGAAATGGGTGAGAAAACTTAAGTAGGAAATCGCGCTCACGACGCCATGCGGGAGCCAGCCGCGAAAAAAGTCAAGCACCAGCGGATAACCGCTGAGGATGAAGGCAAAACACAACACCGCCGTAATCACGAAGGCGATGACTTGATTGCGCGTCAATGCCGAAATGGCTGCACCCAGCGCCAAAAAGGCTCCGGCCATGAACAGGCTGCCCAGGTAGCCTGCGAAGATGACGGCGTTGTCCGGGTTGCCCAGATAATTGACCGTGATCCAGACTGGAAATGTCAAGACCAGTGCCAGGCTGGTAAACCCCCAGGCCGCGATAAACTTGCCCAACACCGCTTCAGTGGTGGTAATCGGCAGCGTCATGAGTAATTCGATGGTGCCGGTCTTGCGTTCCTCCGACCACAGGCGCATTGAAAGCGCTGGAATTAAAAACAGATACAACCACGGGTGGTACAGGAAAAATGGCTGCAAGTCGGCCTGGCCGCGTTCGTATAATCCGCCCAGATAAAAAGTAAAGATTCCAGTGAGCACCAGGAAAATAACAATAAACACGTAGGCCACTGGCGTGGCGAAATAATTAGTCAACTCACGGCGCGTGATGGCGAGGATGTTGTTCATGTCAGCGCCTCCGCGTTCGCCACGGTGATGCTGCGAAAAACTTCATCCAGCCTTCCCGCTTCCACACTCAACTCATCGACCGGCCACCCTTGCGTGCGCAACAGATGGCTGACTTCGTCGACAATCGCTGCACCGGCAACCGGAAAAACCATCAGGCGAACCTGACCATTGTCGTGACCGAGCACCTCGACATCTTTAACCTGGAGCAAGCTGCGCAGCTTTTGCACGGCGATATCCACCGACGCAGGACGCACCGTCACCTGAACCGCATTATGATATTTGGAACGTTGTTCAAGTTGAACCGGCGTGCCGTCGAACAACAGCCGACCCTGCGCAATAATCATCGCGCGCGTACACACCGCATTTACTTCTTCGAGAATATGCGTCGACACGATGATGGCTTTGTCTTTCGCCATCTCGGTGATCAGCACACGCATTTCGTATTTCTGATTCGGGTCGAGGCCGTCGGTCGGTTCGTCCATGATCAATACCGGCGGATCGTGCAAAATGGCCTGCGCGATGCCGACGCGGCGTTTAAAACCTTTTGACAAGGTGTCGATTTTTTTGCGTGCGACGCTGCGTAAATTGGCTTTGTCGATGGCGGTGTGCACACGCCGGGTGAGTTCCGCACCTTTGAATCCACGCACGCGCGCGATGAATTCCAAGAACGTAATGGGCGTCATGTCCGGATAGGCAGGCGCACCTTCGGCAAGATATCCGATGGCTTGTTTGGCTGCGAGCGGCTGCTCACCGACGTCGTGGCCTTTAACTTTCACGCTACCCGAAGTCGGCGTTAAAAAGCCGGTGATCATTTTCATGGTGGTGGATTTGCCAGCGCCGTTGGGGCCGAGAAATCCCAGCACCTCACCTGCATGCACGGAAAAAGAAATGTCATTCACCGCAGTAAACGAACCAAAGCGTTTGGACAAATTGCGGACTTCAATCATCGTATCCATGAGGCGACCAACCTAAACGGGTTAACTGTAAAACGCGAGGGAAATTTCCATTTCGCGGCGCCGCGCAAATTATCTACGCACCGGTGCGCCTGTCAACTGCTACTCGTCGTCACTGCGCGCCACGACGCTCGGGTCGCCGTCGCTGTCAAAGCGAATGCTCAGATTGATCGGCTTGCAACACACCTGGCAGTCTTCGATGTAATCCTGATCACCTGCGGACGCATCAATCGAAATTTCGATTTCCTCGCCGCAATAGGGACAACCAATACGATATCCGTCGAGCAAGCTCATCAGGCGATCTCCTTAAACACGCGTGTTACCGATGCAAAACAGCAGTATGTGATGGCATTCAACATTCCCGATAATGTCAAGGTTAGGCCATCCCCACTTCATCATCGTTCGGGTTCGAGAGTGAACTGCACTTCGACTACACCACCGGGTGTAACGTTCAAAGCGCGCAACTCAATCGCAGCGTAGCCAGGCTTTATCGCTACAAACGTGTAATCTCCGGGTACCAGATCCATAAATCGAAACTGGCCTTGCTCGTCGGTCACCGCCGCGCGCGTATCGGCGCCGACCAGCACAACCTCCACGTCTGACGTCCCGTCGCCGCGATAACCACTTAACGTACCGTGCAACTCGGCCAGATCAAAACCTTCCGATTCGCGGGCGGGTTGCTCCACCGCTTCGGGCTCAAGCTCGGTGATCAAGCGCGTAATTGCATTGGGACATAACTCAAAACCAGCACGCAGCGTGGTTTGGTAACCCGCCATCGTGGCAATCATCACCGCCGGTTCGAGACCCAGATTGACAATCTGGTACACGCCTTCGGCGCTGGTCCTCACCGTCGCGTAAATTGCATCGGTCAATGTTGAACGCAGTGTGATGGTCGCATCGGCCAGCGGCGTTTGGCTGGCACGGTCGAGCACCACGCCGGTCAGCACGCTACTGCGCGGCAACGCGGCTTGCTGCAATGGCGCCAGGCCAGCACCGTAATCCTGCACGTATAATTCGTGTGCGCGATCAGCGAAGTCTTCCCACACCGGGTCTGCGATTCCCGGCGCGGCTTGATCCAGAAACACGCGTGCCGCATAGAGCGCATGCAATTCGTCAGGGTGGCGACCGCTGGCGCGATGCTCCTGACTCAATGCGAGGTAGGCACGCGCGAGTGCGACGGGGTCATCTCCCGCCGCAGCGATATCCGGCGCGACGGCCTCGTCGGTCACCTGCCATCGCACCGTTTCAACACTCGCCTCGCCGCTTGCATCCAGCACCGCCATCGCACGCGCGTTTGCGTCGCCGGGTGTTACCGCGCGCAATACAATCCACCATTCCGCCAGTCCGCTCGGCTCAAGCCGCGCAATGCGTTCAACGCGCAGCGCGCCATAATCGGTGTGCACTAGCGTTGACCCCACGCCACCCACCGGCACCAATGAAGGCGCTTGGCTGAGCGCAAATTCCACATTCCGTACCGGCGTGGCGCTGGTATTCCAAAGCCGCACATGCAGAGTGACGTGCATCCCGGAGGGCACGTCGGCGTGCGTTGTCGCGAGTACCAAACGCAACGGTGATTGCGTCGCCGCCGGGCGCATGGCGAGATTTGAACTACTGCAACCATAAACCAAGCACAGCATCAGCATGACCGCAGCGCTACCAAGAATGCACCTCAACGTTACCGGTCCTCCTCGCAATTTGCTTAGTCCACCCCGTGTTGGGTTCGGGTTTGGGTATCATCGTCCGCGACCTTATAACACGTGGCGGCAAGGGTCTGTTGCGGATTTTTTGTGTAGATTAAGCGGGGTGAGTGGTGGATGGTCGAATGATCTGTTCGTCCTCAATGTCGATGCGGGCATATCCTACCCGCAGACCGTGCTCGCCAGTCAATTTTTTGCGCGGCGCGGCGTGTTCACCGAAAAATTCGGGCAAATCGTTTCCCTAATATTGGGTTCCCACCGTGAAATACCCGCTGAACACAGCCCGCGCATCGCCGGGTGCATGACGCTTGCGTCACCGACCCGACCAGCAACATCGGTGGTCCCGCGTGCCAAGCTAACATGTCGTCCCACCCGGCAACAACGCGGTCACGAAATTCCGTTAACGAGTTTCGACGCGCGCTTGAACGCGCCCTGCTTCGGACGCCACGTCAGTTGGTGAGCGAAGGCAGCGCAACGTGACAAGGGCGAGCTGATGATACAGCGCCCCGGACACAGAGGGTCGACTGAGGAATAGCGAGCTCATTTGACGCGAGAAGTTGCAACGCTGCCATGTACGCCAGTCACGCGGTGAGGTTCTGCGAATTGTCCGCGTTACATTCACAACACAAAATCAATCGAACATCGCGCTTAGCATTAACCGGCACGTGTACCGTGCCGGTCCGTAAATAAAGTCAACCGGTGAGCGAGTGTTGCCATCCGGCGACGCGGCGCGCGATGACGATCGGGCATGCTTTCGCACGCTTATTCCATGATGTTTATCTTTACGCCTTTTTCGCGAATCTTGTCTGCGCGCCACTCAATAAATCGTTGGAAGCTCGGCTCGGTTTTATAGGCGGCCGACGCGACGTAATCCATCACTGATTGATTGTGAAACGATTTTAAAAACCCTTCCGTGCGCATCACTTCTTTGCCGCTGGCGTCGAAGAACACCAGGGAGGGCGCGTACTTGACATCTAACTCTTTAGCCCAGGCGCTTGCGCTCAGAGCACGGCCGTCAGGTGTGGTGACCGGCGTTTTTGACCACATGTCGAGCTGCACCACATCGAAACGCGCAATTTGTTCCAGGGTTTCTTTACGCTTCAACACATCGCCGTGAAACTCGTCGCAGGCCGGACATTGTTGTTGCTCAAACATGACCAGCAGCGGCTTCGCTCCAGCTTTTTTCACGCGCGTCAATGCATGCGGCGGCGCGGCAAAGAAGGGTTGCGCATGCAGCGTCCCGGTCGGTGGGGATGGATTCAATTTGGCAAAATAATCGCGGAAACTGCCTTCGGATTCATGTTTGTCCGCAACATAATTCAGCGCGGCAAGAAATTTGTGTGGCTCGTAATACCCATTCACGCGCAACACGACTCTGGCTTGCTCGTCGAAAAACAGAATCGTCGGCGTGTACATGACTTTCATTTTATCGGCGAATTTTTTTTCGATTATCTGGGCGCCGTCGACGTCGGTGACTTCTCGGTCACCCCATAAATTTACCGTGATTACATCGAAACGTGCGCGCAGTAAGTCGGCGATGTTTTTTTGCGCCAGATTCACTTCCAGCAATTTTTTGCAGTAAGGACAACCGTCTTGATAGAAGAACAAGACCAGGCGCTTGTTGTGCGCAGTCGCATCTTTAACATCATCGCGAAAATCCAGAAATGAATTCTTGAACCAGCTCGGGTACTCTGCTGCGCCCGGGTTGGTCATATCGGCGTTAAGCTGTCCTTCCTTTTTTACCAGCTGCATGCTGGGAACATCGGCCGCGACATTGCCGCACATTGCTGCTCCCAATATCCACGGCAACCACCTGATCAGTTTCATAATCATCACCCCCGCACATTTAAAATCAGTAGCACCCAATCGGCACGCCACGATGCTTCTTAAATATAGACCATGGTTTCAACCTAGAAACGGCAGTTGACCGCTGCAAGGCATAAGCAAGTATATGTGACAGTTGAGGTTTACGGTTTCAGCGGGCTTCACCCTGTGGGTGAGGCCCGCTACGGCCTGCGGAGCACGCCCCGTTGTGCACATGGCTACGTTGCAACTCGTCGGAATAGCTCGCTATTCCTCGCTCGTTGCGCCTTGCCCTGCACCCAACGGGTCGCGCTCCACAGGCCGTTCAACTGCCGTTTCTAGGTTCAA
>JANMQQ010000452.1:0-13865 GCA_031370545.1 Gammaproteobacteria bacterium | reverse complement strand
GATTTGTCGAAATTCATTGAAGAAGCGGTGCGTTGGAGGGTGTTCGACCGAACCGTCCAGAACATCAAAGAACGCAATGCAGAAGTATCCGGTGATCGCTTACAAAGCATCATCAATGATGCCGTTGCAAAAGTGCGCGTTGGTAAAGGTTAGCGAAGGCAGCAGCAAGGACGCATCGTGCTAGTCATTCTGGACACCAATATCCTGATCGGTGCGCTGATGACCAGAGCAACGCCACCCGCGTTGCTATACGAAGCTTGGAAGGCTGGTCGATTCAATCTTGTTTCGAGCGAGGCGCAGCTACGCGAGTTCGCGCGTGTCACGCGTTACGATACAGTGAAGCAGCTAATCACCGCGTCAGAAGCGGGCACGTTGATTAATGAAATTCGCGCACTGGCGATCATTGTCGAAAAGTTGCATAAGGTCGACATTTCGTCCGACCCTGCCGACAATTTTCTATTCGCCACGGCGCAGGCGGCCGCAGCGGACTACCTTGTCACCGGTGACAAGTCCGGCGTTCTGGCCATAAAGCGACACAAAAATACTCGGATTGTCACTGCACGAAAGATGGTGGACACGCTGGACTTGTAACATGGCAGGCTGGCGGTAAGTAGACGAACTTGAACTTTCGATTACACCGCCTGCAAATTCGCAAATGACACGACCAGCCACTTTGTACCTGCGTTGGAAAAATTAACCTGCACGCGTGCGGAGTCGCCGGCGCCTTCGAATTTCAACACCACGCCTTCGCCGAATTTGCCGTGTTGTACGCGTTGTCCGCAGCCAGGGTGTCTGACCCCAATGGCACGCACCGACTGACGCATGCATTTTATTTACGAACAGCAAGATTGATGCTTGACGTTTTGATCACGCATCTTGATGCTTGCTGTGCAAGACCTGACCCTGACTCTTGTGACCCTGACTCTTGACCCTGACTCTTGGGTCGGCTGATGTTGGAAGAAATCTATACCCAGGTTCGCAAAGGCGAGAGCTTTGCTTTCGAAACCACGCTCAGCGGTCGCCGTTATGCGCAACTGATTCCGCTATGGCAAGAGCAGGGCTACAAGGTTAAGTTGATTTTTTTGAGTCTGCCAACTCCTGCGGTGGCTATTGAACGTGTCCGCGTGCGGGTGGTCCAGGGCGGGCATAATGTGCCGGTAGAGGTGATTCGCCGCCGCTTTGTCAGCGGACGGCGCAACTTCGAGAACATATACCGGCAGCTGGTGGATGTATGGGCGCTTTATGACAATGCAGGCGAGAAACCGATATTGCTGGATGAGGGAAAATTGAAATGAAACAGGTAATACGTCGCGTTCAGGATGTTGACTTGGCCAAGGTGGGCGCAGCGCTCAAGCGCGCAGCAGCGCGCGCGCGGAAGGTGGCCGAACAGACCAATACCCCGCTCGTGATTTACAAGGACGGACGCGTGACCCGGATGAGTGTGGCGCACGCGAAGGCCAAATAAGTACCGCGCTCCGGAGAATGCGTTCCAGTTATGGGGTTGCGATGAGCACCACAGCGCCTGACTGGCGCAAGCGCGGGACGGTTGATGCAGCAGGCCACGCAATGGGAACGCGAAGGTTATTCAATCAGTTTTCTTGGTTAAAGAATCACTTTAAAAACTTTCTGCGGAACGACGAAATGAAGCGTCGTGGTGCTCGGTATTGTCAGCCAGCATTTCCGTCCTGAATTCATCAACCGCGTCGATGAACTGGTGGTGTTCCACCCGCTGGGCCGCGCACAGATTCGCTCCATCGCGGGCATCCAGACCCACTACCTGCAAGCACGTCTGCGTGAACGGCAAATGGATATTGAATTCACCGCAGCTGCGTTGGATAAACTCGGCGAAGCCGGTTTCGATCCGGTGTACGGCGCACGTCCGTTGAAGCGCGCGATCCAGCAGGCGGTGGAAAATCCCTTGTCGAAAAAAATCTTAAGCGGCGAGTTCGTGCCGGGTGATGTCATCCTGGTCGATGTTAGCGGTGCCGATCTGGGTTTCCGCAAGAGCGAGCGGAAAGCGGCGCTGGCTTAAAACTGCATAGAGTGCGGTTCGATTTCATCGGGCAATGCGCCTTGATAGGCAACCAATGCAAGACCACCGAGGTGAGGCAGCGCCTCGATTGCTGACAAGCCGTGGCGGCGGTTCAATGTAACGGTTCAATGAGGCATGCTCCATCGTATTTCTCCGGTTAGAAGTTTTAGTCACGACCTGCGCGCAAATTAGTTACATCGGTGCCCCGGCGTCAGCTGCAACATCGAGCGGCGGGTTGGCCTTTGGTTGGGGTAAAAAATACTGCTAGCATTCGGCGATCAACAATAAGCCTGAAGACTTAAGGGCACTTCTATAAATTCGTCATTCTCGCGGAAGCGGAAATCCAAATGCTTGATTTGACAGGGCTCCCGCTTTCTCGGGAACGACGAAATCACAATTAATAGAAGTGCCCTTAAGCCAAAAGGACTAAGTCGTCGCCACTGAAAATGTCAAGTATTCTGCCTTGGAAAAGGTCGCTGCTCGTCGCGCCGTGAAAAGGCAATAGCTCTTATGAATTAGATGCCCCTGGGACGGGTGCTTAGTGAAGCGTAAATAGTACCTAGACTTGTGTTTTGGCCGATGAAACAATTACGACACAATTTCATTCCGTAGCCGATCAAGTACGGGATCTGTAAAGGTTGCGGGTGTTTACCAAATGAACAGAGGGTACGGAATGAGAATCCTCGTAGCAGATGATCATGACTTGATACGAGAAGGGCTGCGGCACGCATTGCACGCGCTGTTTTTGGACGTGGACATCGTGGAAGCGCGCAGCGCCGTCGAAGTCCAGCAGATTGTCGTGTTAGGTACGAAATTCGATCTGGTGGTGCTCGACCTGGTGATGCCGGGTGCAGGTGGTTTCGACCTGCTGTGCAAACTTTGCGATCAACTCCAAAATACTCCGGTCCTGGTGCTTTCGGCTTCTGATGACGCCGCCACCATGCGTCGCGTACTGGACTGCGGCGCGGCAGGATTCATACCTAAAAGCACGTTCCATGAAGTCATGCTCGGCGCCTTTAAATTGGTCATGTCCGGTGGCGTGTATGTTCCGCCAACCCTTTTGGCACACAACGGTTTAGCGAAAGGTCGTGGAAATACGCTGCAACCAGCCGACTTCCCCGCAACTTCCGCCGGGCGCAAGACACTAACTGCCCAGTTGACCGAGCGGCAACTCGAGGTTCTGGCCTTGCTCGAACGCGGACTGCAAAACAAACAAATCGCGCGCCAGCTTGGATTGTCTGAACACACGGTCAAGATTCACGTTGCCGCCATTTTAAGCGCTCTGGGTGTTACTAATCGCACGCAAGCCGTGATCGTGGCACAGCAGTTCGGAGCGGTGAGCGTGCAGTGAGCACGCGATGTTGGGGGCTGAGCATTATTACGCTATTTGGCGCGCACTTGGTTATTTGTGCTGCGGCAGAGGACGTCACTCCAGCACATTCAGTTGCACTTACTGAGGCGGATTTTCTCGGCGAAATTCCCACCACGCTATTTGCGTCACGCCTGAGTCAACCGCTGGCCGAAGCGCCTGCAGCGGTCACCGTCATCGACCGGGACATGATCAAAGCCTCGGGAGCACTTGAGATCGCCCAGTTACTCCGGCTGGTGCCGGGATTTCAGGTGGGTGACGTGTCCGGCGTTTCTTCGTCCGTCACTTATCATGGCTTCGCGGATACTCAACCCAAGCGTATGCAGGTATTGATCGACGGTCGCGGCGTATATATGCCGACGATGTCTGATGTGCCATGGGATATGCTCGGAATTTCCATTGAAGACATCGAGCGGATTGAAGTTGTGCGCGGGTCCAACGCGCCCGCTTATGGCAGTAACGCATTTCTCGCCTCAATTAACATCGTAACGCGTCAGCCATTCGAAGATCGCGGCACATTTGCTCGGATTACGCGGGGTGCGCGCGACACACGTAAAGCGATTCTGCGCTATGCAGCCGCCCAAGGGCCGCTGGAATATCGTGTGACCGGTGAATATCGCCAGACGGATGGCTTTCCGGGTTACCGCAACAGCGAACATCTGCGCGGCTTAGCGTTACGTTCGATTTATGCGCTCAGTGATTCGAGCATGCTGGAGTTCAACGCGGGCATCTCGAATCGTGATTCCCGTGTGATCTCGCGTCAGACTATTTTTGATCCGTCGCGCAAGAGTTATCAGCAGAGCGATTATTTAATCACACGTTGGCGGCACACATTTTCAAATCAACAAGAACTCGATGTGCAGTTTTATTTCAATCATTTCAACTCCGAGGATTGGTATCAGCTTGGTCCGTTGTCCGTGGTATTTGGCGTACCTCCAGCCGCGATCCCGCTTTTTCTGCATGGCCAGCCAGACCAAACCATCAGGGTGCCGGGTTATACCGGCGACGGAAAACGTGCTGATCTCGAATTGCAATACCGCACCGGCCAGATTGCTGCATGGCGGTTTGCATTCGGGGGCAGCGTGCGACTTGATCGTTATAGTTCTCCCTGGTTAGGTGAACGTGATCCGAAATATAACCCTAGCCAACGTATTTTCGGACAAGCTGAGTGGCGTGTGGCACGCGATGTATTAGTTAATTTTGGAGCAATGACCGAACACGACACGATGGCGGGCACCCATACCTCGCCGCGTATCACCGCTAATTACCAACTCACGCCAATAATGGCCCTGCGCGCAAGTCGTGTGCGAGCCTACCGTTCACCCTCGATGTATGAAAATTACGTCGACGGAAAATCTCACTTCAATGATGGAACCGTGATTGAGACTTTGATTCATAGCGACGCTACCTTGCGTTCGGAGAGGCTGGATTCCACGGAACTCGGTTATGTCGTCGAGGCCGGGCACTTTTCGTTAGACGTTAAATGGTTTCGTGAAAAACTGCGTGGGTTAATTTCCAATCCCTATGATGAAACTTACCCGGAACCTAATGTCAACAACGGAGCCTATGTTTATGTCAACGATGGGCAGACCGAGACGCACGGTATCGAAGGTGGCACGAAATGGCGCCCAGCGAAAGAAACCTTACTGGCATTTAACGCCGCTTATGCGCGCAGGGTCGGCGAGCGGGTCCGAAGCCTCCATCCTCAAAAATACAGCAATCTCACCGACTCCGTTCCCATGCACACCGTGAGCCTGCTCTTCAGTCAAGGATTTGCGGATCAATGGAAAGCAAGCGTCATGCTGTACCACATGGACCGCATGGAATGGCTGGGTTATGGCGAGACCGTAAATGGTTATGATCGAGTCGATGCGCGTGTCGCAAAGGAGGTCTCCTTGGGTGGTGCAAAAATTAATGCAGCTGTGATCGTGCACAATCTGTTCGACAAGAACTATGCCGAATTCCGCTCTGGTAACAACTTTGAACGTCGTATCTATTTGCAGCTTGATGCGCAGTTCTAACGCAAGGAAGGCATTAATTAATGCGCAGAATTTTGCTCGGTTGCATCGCGAGTACGTGGATGGTGCAGGTTGTGACTGGCTCCGCTCTTGCTCAAGAAATTCCTCCTTCAATCTCTGCAACTCTCACCGAGACAGATTTTCTCGGCGAGATTCCCTTCGCACTGTCCGCTTCACGTTTAAAACAACCGATGCTCGACGCGCCGGTATCGATCACCGTCATCGACCGTGAACTCATCAAGGCGTCAGGATTCATCGACCTTCCGGATTTGATGCAACTGGTCCCGGGGTTTCAGGTCGCGCATGCCAATGGCAATCTCGCGGTGGTCACCTATCATGGCCTTGCAGAAGCATGGCCCAAGCGCATGCAAATCCTGGTCGATGGCCGTTCCGCTTACCTGCCTTTGGTGTCAAATATTGACTTCGCGACCCTGGGCGTTGCGCTAGATGACATCGAGCGTATCGAGGTGATTCAAGGTTCGGACGCTTCAGCGTATGGCAGTAATGCATTTCTTGCTGCTATCAATATCATTACGCGCCAGCCGTTTCAGCAGCGCGGAGCGTTCGCACAAGTTACCGCCGGTTCGCTCAATACGCGCGAGGTCGTCGCGCGTTACGGCGGTGCCGTCGGAAAATTCGATTATCGGATCACTGCAAATTTTAGATCCGACGACGGTTTTTCCGCAGTGAACGATGCAACACGCGCTCGCGGAATCAATATGCGTTGCGTCTATACACCAAGCATGATCGACACGCTTGATCTGCAAGCCGGCTTTGCCAGTGGTGAATTCGGGGCATGGGGATCCAATGAAAAAGATGGGGCAGTGAATAAAGTTCGCGATAAGGACGTGCAAAATTCCTTCGGTGCAATGCGCTGGCAACGCTCACTTTCGGACGGCCAGGATTTACAGGTGCAGTATTCTCACAATCGTTACGACGAGCAGGATGGTTTTCCGATTATCTTCTCGGAGGTGTGGCCGCAGCTCTCGCCCAGCAAGATTCAGGCGATTTTGGGTGGGAGAACCGATCAAGCGATCACGCACGGGATTTACAACGGCGAAACCCGCCGCGACGATCTTGACATTCAACATACCTTGATGCCGTTACCGGATTTAAAAGTCGCGTGGGGTGGTGGGCTGCGTTCGGATCGCGCGCGCAGCTTCACCTGGTTCAACCGCCGCGACTGGATCAGTGACCAAAGCCTGCGGCTGTTCGCGCACGCCGAATGGCACGCGACCACGAGACTCGTGGTGAATGCAGGCGCAATGGCTGAGCATAATAGTTTGGTGGAAACTCAAACTTCATCTCGTCTTGGATTGAATTATCACATTACCGAAGATCATGTGCTGCGCGCAGCAGTTTCGCGCGCGCGGCGCACCCCGTCGCTCTGGGAAGACTACGCCCAATGGGCATCACACTTTGATGACGGATCGGTTTTACAAATGCTTTGGTACAGCCCAGGTAACTTGCGTCCCGAACGGCTCACTTCTTACGAGCTTGGTTACCGCGGTGAGGAACGCGGCACGCATTTGGAGTGGGGCATGAAGTTATATCGTGAACGCTTCCGCGACGCGATCAGTGGCCCCTTCGATTACGCATTCCCGCAGTTGTACCCGCTCGCCACCGGGCGGGGCACCTTCATGGTGATGAATACCGGCGGCGCCACGGTACACGGTGGCGAAGCGCACTTGAGTTACCGTCCGGGCCACGGCGCGCTGTTTAGTGTTCAGTACAACTACGCGCGGGCCAAGGGTGACTATATTGCGCGCGTCCATCCTGAGAGGTATCGGGCCTACAGCATTGCCGAGCCCATGCACACCGTGAGTGCCCTAGGCGGCTACACGTTTGCGAACGGGTGGCAATTCAGCGCGGCCATTTACCATATGGATGACTTGAAGTGGATGGGCGAAGGGGACCAGGTTGATGGACATGACCGCTATGACGCGCGCATCGCCAAGTCGTTCGCATGGAATTACCTCAAAGGCGAGCTCGCCCTGATCGGACAAAATCTGTCCGAATCCTACGTTGATTTTGAACGGCGCAACATTTTCGAACGGCGGGAATATCTGCAACTGAGCTTGCAGTTCTAATCAGCTCCAAATAGTTAAGATTTTTTTCTTGAGCTACAAATTAAGACCTAAGAGCTATTGTGGTGCGTCCGTGTCCAATGACAATCCATAAGGGATATTCATGGGGCGCGGTCATGCTTGTCGCTGGCAGAGGAGGTCCTCGAATGACGCTGGGTTGTACTCCATGTGGTTCTGCTTCGTAGCGCAGGTTGCAATGCGTTATTGGCGGCGGGTCATGTGTTGGCTTTTGTTATGTTCGTATCCGGGCTTGACTTTTAGCGCGACGGGCGACGCACGAGTAGTGCTGTTACTCAGTGAGGAGGGCGGTGCTTATCGTGAAGTCGCTGAGAGTTTCATTGCGCGCGTTAAACAGCTTGCTAAAAAACCTCCTGATATCGAAGTCGCGCGCGTGGATGCCGTGCATCTTGATCACTGGCGCGGTGCCGGTGCACCGAAGTTGGTGGTTACAGTGGGCACACGCGCAGCACAGATGTTTCTCGAAGCCGATACCTCGGTGCCTACGCTGCGGGTGCTGATTGCACGTAACACGCACGAGTCTCTTCAGGCTAATGTTAAAGACCCGCGCCCCAAGCCCGCTGTCGCGGCAATTTTTCTAGAGCAGCCATGGGAACGTCAATTCGATTTCGTGCGTATCCTGTTACCAAAAGCACAGCGAATGGGCGTAATTCTTGGGCCGGCATCGCAGGACGAGGCCGCACCACTCACCAACAGCGCAGCGCATCAAGGCTTCGTGCCGCAGCTGCGCATACTCGCGGTGCAAGACGATCCTTCCCGCAGCGTGGGTTCATCCCAGGATCGGGATCCGGGAGTGATGTTTAAAGATATCGCGGAGCAAAGCGATGTGATGCTCGCCGTGCCGGATCCCGCTGTGCTCACGCCAAACAGTGCCAAGTGGCTGTTGTATACCGCGTACCAACGCGGCATTCCCGTGATTGGTTTTTCCAAATCCTATGTGAGCGCCGGTGCGCTCGGTGCAGTATTTTCCACGCCCGAACAAATCGGCCGACAGGCGGCTGAGATTGCCGCACGTGCGCTACAGGAATCTTCAGTGGATTGGGCAGCGGCCGCCTACCCGAAGTATTTCAGCGTGGCGATCAACCGGTCGGTTGCGCGTTCATTGCGCTTCGAAATTCCTGACGATGCTGAAGTGCTGCGCAAACTCAATGCACCCGAGGTGCTGCCATGATGTGGCCGAAGGTAGCGCGCGGGAGTATCCGGGCGCGCGTGTTATTTCTCGCTCTGGCGCCAGTGGTGTTGAGCTTGGTGCTGCTCAGTTACTACGTAATATCCGCGCGCATCCAGGATGTGAACGCGGGACTTAACGAGCGTGGACGTGCCATGGCTAAACATTTGGCGGCGGCGAGCGAGTTTGGTTTGTTCGCAGGCAACCGCGAACAATTGCAGACCCTGGCGCAAGCTGCGTTGCTGGAAAACGATGTCGATCAAATTGAAATTCTCGATCTCGACCGCAAAAAAATCGTCGTTGTATCCAGAGACGGGCAACCTGTGGATGACGCGCGTTACACACGCGACACTCATCGGTTTCAGAGCTTCCAGGAGCCGGTCACCGCATCGGGTGTTGCCGCCTTTGATTTTGCGGAGCGCGTGCCGGGCGCCTCGACTGACCGCAGGGCGGCACTGGGCGTCGTTCATGTAGTAATGTCAAGACAGTCAACGTTAGAGCGAGAGCGTGAAATTGTCGTGATCAGCGTCCTCATCGGCGCGGGCGGTGTGTTGCTCAGCATGTTGTTTGCGCTGCGGGTCGGGCGCGGCGTAGTGGATCCGGTACTGCGCCTGGACGCGATGGTGCAGCGTCTCGCGGGCGGTGCCCTGTCAGTGCGCGTTCCGACGAATTCCGGTGGTGAGCTCGGGGTTTTGGAAAGCGGGTTCAACGCGATGGCAGCGTCGATTGAGTCGGCGCAACGCACCTTGCGCGACAAGGTTGAAGAGGCGACCGCCGAATTGCAACACACCGTGATCACGCTCGAACAGCGTAATCGCGAGTTGGACGCGGCGCGTGGCCAGGCGATGCAGGCGGGGCAGGCCAAGTCTGAATTTCTTGCGTGCATGAGTCACGAAATCCGCACGCCGATCAACGCGGTAATTGGCTTTGCCAAACTACTCACGTCGGTGCCTGCCACACCGCAGCAGCACGAATACGCGCAAATTATTAACCAAGCCGCTACACAGCTGTTGAGTGTCGTGGACGACATCCTGCATTTTTCACGCATTGAATCCGGCGCGGTACAGCTGGAATGCATTCCATTCGATCTACGTGACAGTCTGGAAGACGTGCTGTGCATGTTACGGCCCGGTGCGCATGACAAGGAGCTCGAATTGGTATTGATGATTGATGCCGACGTTCCGGTGCAGCTCCTGGGTGATCCGGCGCGAGTGAGTCAGGTATTGACTAATTTGGTCAATAACGCCATCAAGTTCACCGACGCGGGCAGCGTGACGGTACACGCGGCGTTGGAAACATGTGCGAACGCCACGGCAGTGGTGCGTATCAGCATAACGGATACCGGCATCGGCCTCCGCGCCGACCAGCAACAGCGGTTGTTCAGGTCATTTTCGCAAGCCGATACTTCCATATCGCGGCGCTATGGTGGCACTGGTTTGGGATTGGTGATTGCCAAACGCTTGGTGGAGATGATGCGTGGCGAGATCTGGGTGACAAGTAGTGAGGGCAGGGGCTCGACATTTACCTTCACCGCAAGTTGGGGGCTGCAAGCCGACGCAATACCGGTAAATACCCCCAGCGTTTTTTTGGCCAGGAAAGTTTTGTTGGTCGAGCAGCACGCGGTGGCGCGGCGCGCGTTACGCAATCTGTTCGTCGACTGGGGCATGTCGGTATTCACTGCGCCCGAGTTCACGGAAGTGCCTTCGATAGTGTCTACAGCCGCGCGTGAAGGTAAACCTTACGATTTGCTGGTGGTGAGCGTGCCCGCGACGGCGGAGATACCCGAAACACACGCACAGCTCGCCGCGCTGCGCGAGATTTATACCGGCCCCACATTGCTGTTACTCAATTCCGAACGCTGTGATTTTCCGGCTGCGTTTGCCGGGGACGCGCACATGCGCTGCCTCGCAAAACCCGCGCGTCTAAAAACGCTGCACGACACAATGGCACAGATGCTCGGTGCCGCCGGTTCGCACGAAGATATGTCAATATCGACCACCACCGGCACGGCGACCCGGTTTACCGGCTTGTGTGTGTTGCTGGCCGAGGACAACGAATTCAACCGCACGCTCATCACCACCTGGCTGCGCGCAAAAGGCGTGACGGTTGATCAAGCGCACGACGGCCTCGCCGCAGTGCGATGTGCGCACGCACAAACCTACGATTTAATTCTGATGGACATCCACATGCCGTTGCTGGACGGCGTCGAGGCCGCACGCCGGATACGCGCCGGTTCCGTCGCGCCCCGGCGCGTGCCGATCATTGCATTGACTGCCGATGTGTTTGCCGATGATCGCGCGAAACTATTGAGCGCAGGTCTTGACGATTGCGTGTTCAAACCCGTGGATGAAGCAATCCTCTGGTCAGTCATCGCGCGCTGGACCGGGCGCGCGTCGCAGGTTTTCGCAACCGAAGCCGCTGCAGTGCATGGCCCCGCCGAGCCACAGTTGGTAATCGCTCCAGCACTGCCCGAGTCTTTGTGCAAAAAACTGCACGGCGAGTTACCGGCGCATCTGGAGCGACTTAAATATGCGTTCGCTGCACGCGATGCCACCGCACTGTACGAGCACGCCCATAAACTCAACGGCGTAGCCGGATACTTCGGAATTCAAGCCCTGGCACATGCTGCGGGTGAGTTAGAACGCACGGCGCAAACAGCGCAGCTCAATGCAGTGCAACCGCTTCTCGACATTATTGAGCGCGAGGTCGCACGCACGCTCGCCTCGTAGTCCGTTTGTACTAGCTCTTCAGGCTATACCTCACTACTCCATCCGGCCGATGCTTGCGCTGCGCAAAAGCCACATAGTGCCAGCAAGACATCAGGCTCGGGCTCAGTCGGAGTGGGTTTTAATTAGGCGGCAACAGGCGCGAGTCCGTGAGGAAAAGCGCGTTATGTTACCTATGGAATTAGTCAAGCTCGTAGCCTTGATGGAACGCGCCAGCGGCAACCCTATGGCGAGGACAACACCCTAAATCACATCACCAACTTGGAAACAACGATTGGCCAGTTGCAATTTGCGTTACGCGATCTGCAGCAGGAATTAGCGAAGATAAAAGCGTCGGCACCGCAAATGTGAATGCCAATTTCTTACGCTTAGCCGTTGGGCCCTAAGCGTGGCGTTTGTTGAAAAGAGGCCCTTGATCGCAACCATCAACTGACGAAGGAGTGTGTGCTATGTGGGTAGGTTCAATCAGGCTCATTGCGGCGACAAAGAACGTACGTAACGCGGGAACAGACAGTCTAGTGCAGGCAACAATCTTGCGGGACGGTTCCGAACTTCGAGTGCTGAACTTGGATTATCCGGGAGAAGACGATCTCGAGCGCGGCGCAATACGCAATTACGATTATGTCGGACCAACAAAACTACCGCGCAGGAACGACAAAACCCCCGAATTACCTGCCGGTATCGGCCAGATTCCGATGCCATATCCAGGCTATGGTTTTGAATTTTCAAATGGACTGAATGGCCATCTCAAGATCAGGCTGCGGATACGTGGCGATGATATGTGGATCAAAGATAACGTCGACTTGTATGTCAGATTTATACGCCAACGTGCCACTAGCTTCGACACGCTGGATTGGCAGGAAAGCCCAGACTGGACTTACCTTGCTAGTTGGAGCCAAGACGTGGCACTGAGCACAGATTCACGCGAAGGCCACACCACTTGGACACTGAATCTGGCTTGAGAATTTAGGCGCCTTCGTCGTAATAAAGGGGACGCTTTCCTTTCCCGGTTACTTACAAAAAAATGGTAGCGTTCCAATGTCAGTAAGTTAAGCGCGACGATGTTTAAACTCCCCTCCTCATTTTCGAGGCCGCTCTCGCGCATCCATGCGCTTCGCGGCACTTGCACATCCATGTGCGGCGGAGGGGTGGACGCGTAGCGGACGGGGTGGTTGTTAGACGATGCCTCTGCGCCCACCGCAACCACCCCGTCGCCTTCGGCGCCACCCCTCCTCGAAAATGAGGAGGGGAGAAAACCACCCGCGTCCTCGCCACGCGGCGCCTATTCAGCCTTAACTTACTGACATTGGGTAGCGTCCCCTTTTCGATCGTGGATTTTGTGGTGAGTACGCGGCGTGTTAGCGCGGTGCCAAATCTGGTTGAGCAGCCGCTGGACAAAGCGGTGAAATTGCTCGAACGAGCTGGGTTTGTGCTTGGCACCGTGCTGAATAAAAAGCATGCGACGCTGGATAACATGGTGCTTTCTCAAACTCCTGAGGAGGGTACCGAAGTTGCGGTCGGTGGAGCCGTCGACGTGGTTGTCGGTGGTACGAAATCTTGACGATGTCATCAAAGAAATGAGCGCGCATCGCGACTTCGGGAAGGTCGGCTTGAAAGCTGATGAGCTGAGTCAGCGGCTCATCGAATCCGATGTTAAGTCGCTTCCGGATTTGAGCAAGCTATCTACTTTGTCCGAAGCGCAGTTGCGAGGGGGTCTTTTGGGGTCAGACTCCAATAGCGCCAATGATAAGCTTGAACACTGGCGTATTTCTCAGCCGGTTTATGTCGCGCAATGGCCCGTAGCACAGGTAACGCTGGGTTCGTGTCGCTCGGGACGCTATCTCACTCGCAGGCGAGTAATGCCCACCTACTGATACTCGCGTACGCCCGGGTAGCTCGTTTGTACTAGCTCATCAGGCTATGTCTCGCTAATCCATCTTGCTGATTCATGCACTGCGAGAAAGTCATATTGTGTGCCGCATCCTTGCGATGGCTGGTATCACGACTCGTAAATATCGGAACCAATGAAACGGATGTATTTGTTTGCCCTGCGAGGCGCAGACCCGCAGCAACGCAGGTCGAAAAAAGACGCCATTTCATGTTCCGATACTTACGAGCCGTGATACTAGATGCCACCTGTGAAAGTGTGCGTGCCGCCGGGTGTTCTAATAATCTATACATGGCACCTAACGCAGGCTTTCGATCATGCCGGGAAAAGCACCGGATTTAGCGCAGCACACTGAAGGACAAAAGCGATGAAGAAGAATCATGTCTGGTCCGGTTTGATGACTACCGCGTTGGTGGTTGGCGAAGTTCAGGCCAAGGGGCCGATGCCAAATATGAGCGTCATTACCCCGGCAGGCACACATTCCGGCGCGGGAAGGAACACGAGATATGGCAGCTCCAGGCGCGGCGACGGACTGCACGCTTTGCTGAGCGAATTAAAA
>JANMQQ010000431.1:0-5529 GCA_031370545.1 Gammaproteobacteria bacterium | reverse complement strand
AGGGTACGACGCCGACGCACTGCTGGATACCCTGCGGGAAAACCAGATGGATGCCGTCATTCCGCCCAAGGCTAATCGCACCGTGCAGCGCCCCTACGATGAAGATTTGTACAAGGAGCGTCATTTGATCGAGTGCTTCTTACCCCAAGGGTAGGCTTCGCGCTTGGCAAGATGAAACATTATCGTAGAATCTTTTCTCGCTACGAGAAACTGGCAAGGAATTACTTGAGCATGCTGTCTTTCATCGGCATCCTCATGTGGCTTCGATGAATGCCAACACAACCTAGCCTGTGGTTATTTCATGCAGGTATTTTTTTCTTAAACACGCGCTTGAGTGCGGGCAACAGCGCCGAGCGGTACGCATTAACGTGGTACATGGTGCGAATCTCATCGGTCCACCGCGTATGCCATTCCATCACCCGGCCATAGAACTCCACCCGGTTCAGGCGTTGGGACTCAAACAATTCCTGGAAGGCTTCTTGTCGCATCAACAAGGCGGGCGAGGCGCCGTTGGCCACGGTTTCGTCGAAGGCCGTCTTGAGTATGATCAGTGCGCCGCCGCCTTCTATGCACAGATCCGTGGCGGCGAGCTGCGCGCCGAAGTAATAGCGATACACGCAGCCTTTGCCCTCACGGCAGAAGGCTTCCAACATCGCTCGATAAAATCGTCCTTGCGCATTGTCGGGATGCACCGCCGTTCCTTTCTGCGCTTTCCAACCATTGCTTTCGAGTCGACCAAAGTCGGCTACCGCTGGCGCCATTTGTTCGGGCTGTCGCAGGACTTCCAGTCGGGTTTCAATATGGTCTTTTTCGAGCTTATGGCGCTGCTTTTTCATGTTTTGGCGCAGATTTTTACCGCGGGCGTTCCAATAATCCTCGAAACTTCCCTGAATAGGCACGTGCATCGTTTGGATGTAATCGAGCGTTTCGATGCCGAGACCCTCGGTTTCGGGGCGCGGGACTAAATGCGGATCCTGATTCGTCACGCCTACCAGCAAGGAAAAAACGGGCAATGCGCGCAGTATTCCAGGGAGGATCTGGGCGAAAGAATATTGCGGGTCATGCAACCACATGCCCAGCGGCGCCTGGGAGGGTTGGAACGTTTCCCACGCGAATTGGCCACGCGGCGACAAAATGGTGAGCGCAATCGGCGCGCTCGGTTCGCCGCAGCACACGATCCGTTCTTGGCCGGTGCCGAAGTGTTCTAGCAAAGGCAGGATAAAAGCCGGCGCCAGTAAGGGCGAGTTGCCGCTGCGGATCAACAAGCTTTGCCAAGCGGGGAGCCACTCGGACAAATGTGCGATGGGGTGATGCGAGTACTTCATAAATCTGCGCCTTGTCTTGACAGATGAGCGGATGCCAACAACTCTTGTAACGTACTCACCATGGCATCTAATGTGTTGATGTCTAAATCTTGATGGCAACCGATTTGAAAGACTTGTTGTGCCCATTGTGCGCCGGTATCGCCTGCTTGTTCAGGGGTGCCCGGCCAGAGCCGATCCCATCGATATACGGGTACGCCACTCAACCTAACTTTCTGGTAATAACGTTCCGGGTCATTAACGAGCAATGGAAAAACATAAGGTGCGGCACCTTCCGGTAAAACCGGAAACAGCGGGCGAGTGCCTGGAATGTTGGTCATTTTAAGGGCCAAGTATTGATAATTTCTGCGCCGCAACGCAATGACGCTCTCCCGCTTTGAGCGTTGCGCCAGCCAGCGCGTTCCACGCAGCGGTTGCATCCACAGCGGTGAGTTTTTTTCGAAGGCGGCTAGGCCTTCGCGTACCACATCGGGCGATTGGGGCGCTGCTGCAGGCGGGTGTTGCGCCGTAATAGTGTCGCGATGGCGTAACTTATTTTTCAATGAAAAGAGCGCCGCAAGCCCGGAATTAATACCGGGCAAACTACGAAACCGTATGGCGGTCTCAAGCATGTCAAACGCATTTTTCACCTCATCACCGATGGATCTGGCAAGTGTAGGAGCCTCGCGGAGTGGATGACGCGAAGACACCAGACAGCCACCTTCCAACACCGGGAAAAACTTAGCCAAGCTGACGATGGCATAGTCGCCCCAGGTCCCGACGGCCTGGCCATCGACGTGGCCAAACATCGCATGCGCACAGTCTTCGATGAGGGCAAGATGATGCCGGTCGCAGAACTCACGAATCGACCGCATCGGCTGCGGCAATCCAAAATAGTGGGCAGCGATCATGCCGCGTACCCCAGCTAAATCCAAGCTGGCGATGTGGTCTAGCTGGGGAGCCCCGGTTGACGAGATCGGGTAAAACAACGGCTGTGCGCCCGTAGCCACAATCGGCGCCACGATGTTCGGACAATGATAGGTGGGTGCCAGGATCCGATCACCTGCGCCCACGCGCATTTCCCGAAGTGCAAAAGTAATTGCCGCTTTGCCGCTGGAGGTCCAAACCTTATTGGGTAAATCGATAACCGCCGACATGGAACAGGCGAGCGGCCCGCGCAGCGTGCTCCAGCCAATGACCGGTAGACGAGAGATGTTGAGAGTGGGCATGCGGGTTTGCCAGCAAATATGGGCAATTTAAAAGGTCGCCAAGTATACACAGAAACCGGGTTAGGAACGACAGGCCGAAGAGGGGAGTGCTCGTTACACTACGCTCGGCAGTGATCCGAAATAATTGCGTAAAATGCGCAGCGCAAAACGAGTTGGAGTTACATCCGGGCACTTCTATAAATCCCCGTAAACTTTTCGAGTTTGCTGGGTTGAGATTTTTCCCTATGCAAAGGCGAAGTAACCGATACTACGCCGCATGCAAAACAGCCTCTTTGATCTACAAAATCGCTACGCTCGCCTCTCTGAAGCAGGCGACCCGCTGGAGCGTTTGAACGCCGTCATCGACTGGGAGATCTTCCGTCCGATTCTCGCCCGCCTCGACGGCGGCGAGCGCAAAAGCGCGGCGGGACGCAAACCCACCTGCCGCCTCCTCATGTTCAAACTTCTGATCCTGCAACGCCTGAACAACCTGTCCGACGAGCGCCTGCAATACCAGGTCAGCGACCGGCTCTCCTTCATGCGCTTTCTGGGACTTGAACTGGCCGGCACCGTCCCCGATGCCCGCACCGTGTGGGCGTTTCGTGAAGCGCTCAAACAACATCACTTGGTCGATGCCTTGTTTGATGGCCTGAACCAAGCGCTGGCCGCGCTGGGCGTCGAACTCAAAAGCGGCCAGATCATCGATGCGACCTTTGTCCCGGTGCCGATCCAGCGCAACGGGCGCGAGGCCAACGCCCTGATTAAAGAAAATGCCGTGCCCATCGAGTGGGGCACGAGCCCAGCCAAGTTGGCGCAAAAAGACATCAATGCCCGCTGGACGAAAAAAGGCGGGCAAAGCCACTACGGCTACAAGAACCACATCAACATCGACAAAGACACCAAGCTTATTGCCGCCGCCGCCACCTGCACCGACGCCAGCGTGCATGACAGTCAGGTCCTCGACGCCGTGCTGCGTGACGAGGCGATCGGCGGCAAAGAAGTCTGGGCGGACAGCGCCTACCGCTCAGACGAACAAGAACAACGCCTCAACGCCAGCCAGCACGACAGTCAGATTCATGAGCGGGCTTACCGCAACACACCCTTGACCGAAGTGCAGGAACTCAGCAACACGGCAAAGTCACGGGTGCGCGCCTGCGTCGAGCACGTCTTTGGTCACATGGAAAACAGCATGGGCGGTATCTTCCTGCGCAGCATCGGCGCGGCGCGCGCCAAAGTCGGAGTGGGCTTGATGAATCTGACCTATAACCTTGCCCGCATCGAGATCCTGATTCGCACCCAGGTGTTTAGCTTTGATCGGGTCAGTGCGTCCAACGCGTAGGCAACGGCATGAAGATGGAGAAAAGAGCGCCCACCCTGGATTGAATGGATGCAAACAGCGATCACGGCACGGCAAATAACTGAGCCTCAATCAGAGAAAATAAAAAAACGGAACTCTGTAACCGAGTAACGGCGATTAAGTGGGATTTATAGTTTCCATTAGAATTATGGCCCATTAGACGCAATTGATTTTTCCCCGAGGTGAATTAAACATGACGAGCACGACCTGGGCGATAGCCATCTTCGCTCACAACGAGGCAAATAATATTGTCCGTTGCTTGGACAGCGTAATGGCTACCGCTGGAAAACATCCCATTGCTATCCATGTACTAGCGAATGGCTGTTCTGATAGCACCGAAGCGCTGGTGCGCGATTATGCTGCCCAACATCCGAATGTTCATCTGGTGGCTATTTTCATGGGCGATAAGTGCAACGCCTGGAATCATTTTGTCCACAACGTTAATGCGCAGGCCGATTATTATTTTTTCATGGACGGGGATGTCGTGGCCTGTCCAAATGCTTTCCAAGAATTAGTGCGCGCGCTAGAGAGTGACACAAAACCCAATGCGGCGAGCGCTTTGCCGCAATCCGGGCGTTCGATTGCGCAGCAACGTAGTACGGCCGTCAAGCACAGCGGACTGATGGGCAACCTCTATCTGTTACGCGCGCGCTTCGTTAACAACATTCGTACACAAAATGTCCGTCTTCCAACCGGCATTGTCGGCGATGACAGTCTTATCGGAGCGTTGCTGATGTGGGATCTCAATCCAGCCAATCCGTGGAACGAAAATAATATTGCCGTGTGTCAGCAAGCGGGATTTGTTTTTGATTCCATGTCGTTGCGCTCATGGCATGACTGGAAGACACAATGGCGACGCATGATTCGCTATAGCCGCCGCCATTTCGAAATGAAAATGTTGGGTGAGCTGTTACGCGCGGAAGGAATTACCGCACTACCAAAATCAAACGTGGAGCTTTACCGGCGAAAACTAGTGCAATGCAAGCTGCAATGGCGCGGATACCTGACGCTCTTTGATGAGCTTGCGCTGCGCCAAATGAAGCAGTTGGCGGCGTTATGATCAACCTTCAGAAACTTTATAGGTAATATACCCGCCGCAGGAGCTCATACAGTTACGGTTCGCGCAACACAGATCAACGGAAATGGATCGGTGTATTCACATTTAATGCAGGTTTCAGCGACAAGGATGGATGCTATAACGGCACCGACGTCGTTTGCTCTTAAAACCGGGCTGAGCACCAGTACTGGCTTGCAGGCCAGTGCCCTGGGCTCAAGATTTACGTCGAGGGCCGCGTACACGCTCGACCGTGGCGTGGCAAATCGTTGCGAATTCGCGCGCGACGGCAGCCGCACCGAATTTTTCGCGCACGTAATTGCCGCCGCGCAAACCCATGGCGGCGCTGTACGCTTGATTGCGCAACAATTCGATGGTCGCGCGCGCAAAATCTTCCGGTGTATCGGCGATCAAAATGTGATTGTTCGGTTCAAGCGGCAACCCCTCTGCGCCAATCGTGGTAGAAACCACTGGCGTGTCCAGCGCGAAAGACTCAAAAATTTTCATGCGTGTGCCGCCGCCTACCAGCAATGGCACGACGGACGCTGTCGCGCCCTGCACGTGCGGTCGCACATCGGGCACGCGGCCGATCAACTCAACGCCGGAACG
>JANMQQ010000422.1:0-3933 GCA_031370545.1 Gammaproteobacteria bacterium | reverse complement strand
GTGGGAACGTTACATGCTGCTGCTGCTTATGGTGACCTGCAACATGGCGCACATGGAACATTTATCAAAATGCCGGCTGGGTTCGTCAGTGCTGTCCATAGTCACACTGGCGAATACTGGGGAGTGGTTATCTCGGGCGTGGGTGTAAACGGAACACCAGGAGGCGTAGATGTGCCGCTGCCGGTAGGCTCCTATTGGTCACAAAAAGGCGGCGAGCTCCATGTCACAAAATGTATTTCTGCCAACGAATGCATTTTTTTCATCAATCAAACCGTGAAGTTTGACGATATAGAAGAAAGCAAGAGGCATTGATGAGTTATGCGAAAAGAAGTACACCATGAAGAAAATCCCAATTGGAAAGGTGATTGGAAAACGCTGGCTTGCGACAGCCGAGTCCAAGCCGGTGGAAATTCCGGACGCTAAGGATATCGTTCATCTTCAGTTTCGCCGGTTCGCGGGCTGTCCTTTTTGTAGTGTGCACCTGCGTTCCATTGCGAAGCGCTACGACGAGATCGCCGCGGCGGGCATCCAGGAAGTGGTCGTGTTCCGCTCGACCGCTGCGGCGTTACGGCGTCACCACGCCGACACACCTTTCGCGGTTATCCCGGATCCCAAGGATAAACTCTATGTCGAGTTCGGCGTCGGGTCCGGGCTGCGCGCGCTGCTCGATCCGCGCGCCTTATTGGGAGCGATGTCCAAGGTCATCCGCGTGCTTCCCAAGCTTCCGGGTATACCGCCGTGGGGCAAGGGTGCGTTGGGACTTCCCGCCGATTTTCTGATTGCAACCGACGGGCGAGTACTCGCTTGCCAGTACGGAACGCATGCCGACGACCAGTGGTCGGTGGACGAGCTTCTCGCGCTCGCGCGTAAACACGTCTCATAACACGACCGGACTTGGGCATGCCGAAACTGGCGTCATGCCGCACTCGAATCACACACCGTCCGCTACGCGTCCACCCTCCTCGACAATGAGTTTTCCAGATCTGTGCCATTACTGGCCCTATCCCGGTACCCCCCATTGACAAGTAGTTCTATCTCGAACTATATTAGTTCGAGATAGAACTACTTGCGAAGTACACCTAATGATCAAAGAACCGTTTTTGCCGAGCCTGGTTGAGCTCGCGCGCTGTTACCAGGCCTTCGAGGTCTACTCAGCGGCGCACCTCCGCACGTTGGGACTCACGCCGGCGCAGTTCGACATCATCGCCACCTTGGGCAATACGCCGGGCATGACGCCCAAGGAGTTGGGAGAGAAAACGCTGATCACCAAGGGCACGCTCACTGGCGTGGTCGACAGGCTGGAGACGAAAAAACTGGTGCGGCGTGTCGCCAGCTCCACCGATGGCCGCAGTCAGATTGTGCAATTAACGACGAAGGGTGAGGCCCTGTTCACCAAAGTCTTTCCAGCCCATCTCGCCCATGTGCAGCGCGCCTTCGCGGGCTTCAAGGCGACTGACTATGCCCAGATCGAAGCCACCTTACGGCGGTTGCGCGATGCCTTTGAGTCGGTGAAAGACTGAACGCCGAAGATTTTAGACGAGCAGCGGCGCATTCGCATTCCCGCGGGTGCCCGCTGCGCCAACCCACGAAAGGAGAAATGTAATGTATACGAAAAAAAGCCCCTACGAAGTCCCAACGAAAGCCGGTGAGACGGTCTATATCTGCCGTTGTGGCAAAACCAAAACCGCGCCGTTCTGCGATAATTCGCATGCCACCCAAAACTCCGGCCTGACGCCACTTGCCCATACGGCGGACAAGGACGATTCGATCTGGATCTGCGGTTGCGGCAAAACGCAGAGCGGCCCGTTTTGCGACAATTCGCATCAGGGCTGAATAGATCATGACGAAATCTGAAACATACCAAGGCAGCACAAGAACTCGCGCTACCGCCTTCACCCGCTGGTACTTGGCGGGCAGTAGTTCTTACTCATAGCAGTCGTACTCAACAGGAGATATTCATGCGTAAATTTATTTTTGCAGCAGCGGTTATTGCACTTCCCACCAGTGCAGCGTGGGCCGATAACTACACCATCGACCCGGAACATACCTTCCCGAATTTCACGATCAGCCACGTCGGTTTTTCTACCATGCATGGCCGGTTTAACAAATCATCCGGCAAACTCACTCTGGACGTAGCAAAGAAAACCGGCTCGGTAGAATTTACCATCGACGCCACCTCGGTCGACACCGCACATGAAAAACGCGATAAAGATTTAAAATCACCGGACTTTTTTAACGCGGTCGAATTTCCGAACATCACGTTCAAGTCGACCAAGGTTACGTTCACTGGTGACAAGGTGACGGCGGTCGACGGCGGTCTCACCATCATGAAAACCACCAAGCCGGTGACGCTGGCCGTCACCAGCATGAAATGCGACGTTAACCCATTCAACAAAAAATTCGCTTGCGGTTTTGACGCGAACACCAAAATCAAACGCTCCGATTTCGGAATGAACTACGGTTTGCCTGCCATCGGCGACGACGTAGCGCTGATGATCGAAGTCGAGGCCATCAAGGACTAAAAGATCGCACTGTATACCCTCTGGGCCACCCGGAAAGGCGAGATCAAGCGCGCGGTGTCAATGAAGGCGCGGGAGACGTTCAAGCAGCGGATACGGCAACTCACCCGCCGTTCAGGCGGGCGCAGCATGACCGAGTTGGTCGAACCGCTGCGTCGTTACATGCTGGGACGGGCAGGTTTTTGCTCCTGCAAAACCTGCATTTCCGCCCTCCCTGGCGGTCAAAGCCTACTTCGGACTGGCGCAAACACCCAAGGTCTGGCGCGAGCTGGACGAATGGATGCGTCATCGGTTGCGTGCAATCCGAACATAAGGGGACGTTACCTAATTTCCAGAGTTTCATAAAATGAGTCTGCGTCTTCCGGTTCTTCTAGCGTGTGCTGTTATCGCCTTACTGTTGACCACGAGCTGCACGCAGCGCGACGCGCCGGAAATCACTCTAAGCCGCGATGTTGAATCCGCCCTCGTTGCGCAGCGTTTCGATGAGCTTGAGCGGATGGCGCGCGAATATCGTCAGCTCGACCAACGACTCCCCGGTGGAAACACCAAGCTTTACCATTATTACGCAGGGTTAGGTGGCGCGGCAGGCCAATATTCATTGGGCGGGTACGAAAGTAAAATTGCGTTTGATGAAAAGCTACAAGCCATAGGGTGAAAAGGGGACGTTACCTAATTTCCAGAGTTTCATATCATGCATGGTGCCAGATGACGAATCACTACCACATCCTGATCGAAACACCCGAGGCGAATCTCGCGCAGGGGATGCGGCAGCTCAATGGTGTGTATACGCAGCGTTTCAATCGTAGTCACAAACGCGTGGGTCATGTGTTTCAGGGACGCTACAAGGCCATCCTGGTTGAGCGAGACAGTGATCTATTGGAGCTGGCGCGTTACGTTGTGTTGAATCCGCTACGGGCAAAGATGGTCAAACGGTTGGAAGCGTGGCCGTGGAGCAGCTACATGGCAACCTGTGGTCAAGCCACGCCCCCTGCGTGGTTGCAGGCGGACTGGATTTTGGCGCAGTTCGGCCAGCGGCGCGCAAACGCGATCAAAAATTATATTGGCTTCGTGCACGAAGGCGCGCGCCTGCTCAGCGTGTGGATGAAGTTGCAGGCGCAGATTTATCTGGGTTCCGAAGCCTTCGTGCGCAAGATGCAAGCGCACATCGACCGCAAAAGCAGGCTGGATGAAATCCCGCGCGGTAGCGCAGTCGATTGAGACGTTTGCGAAAAAGTATTCAGGCCAGGAGGCGATGGCGCGCGCCTATTTGTCGGGCCAGCATTCGATGGCGCACATCGCGACACATTTCGGCGTGCATTATTCAACAGTGAGCCGGGCGGTGAGGCAGCATGAAGATACGGCGGATGAATGATGAACCCGTGCATCCGTAACAATTATCTTGCGTGTTGCTTGT
>JANMQQ010000302.1:0-8684 GCA_031370545.1 Gammaproteobacteria bacterium | reverse complement strand
CCGTCGCAGCGGCGGTGGTTTGGTTTACCAGCGGTGCCGTGTTGATGAGCGTGTTAGCCGGGATCGGGATTTTCGTGTTCGTCGCGTTGTCGGGTCGCGGCGGCGGCATGCCGTGGATGGGTGGACGCGGCGGCGGGGGTTCGTTCGGCGGCGGCGGCGCGTCGGGGCGATGGTGAGTTTTATCTTGGCTGATGTTCGTTACTCAAACACTACGCGGGCGGACTGTCCGCTACGCAGCAGCAGTGCGCCAGTTTTGAACGCGATACCGATTTCGTAGCGTGGGTCGTTGTTTTCACGGCTCACCGGTTCCAGCGCCGTTGTCACGATCCATCCCTCGAATTGCTGTCCGGCAACGATCACCTGGGCGCGTCGTCCGATCTCCATCAGCGCCGATAATTTTGCCGGCATGCGCAGCCGGGCAATATATTCGCCAGCCTCCGCGATCACGAGCAGCGGCCGGATTTCTGTCGCGCTGTTAACGCTTTCACCGGCACGCGCGCGCACGTCAAGCACCCAGCCGTCGAACGGCGCGGCGATCTTGCTGTGTTCAAGTTCGTAGCTAGCGTGGGTGAGGAGTGCCTGTGCTTGACGGCAGGCCGCTTCGGCGCGATCAGAGTTCAGCTTGGCGTTTTCCAGCTCAACGTTGGACAGTACCGCACGTTCGTACAACTGCCGCGCCTGTTCGTAATCGCGTGTGGCCACAGTTTGGTCGGCGCTGCAACGCGCGAGCCCGGCTTCTGCCTGTGCCATTGCCGCAACAAACAGCGTGTCGTCGAGTGCAATCAGAATCTGCCCGGCAGCCACGTTCTGTCCGGTCATGACATTTGCCGTCTTCACCACGCCGGACACCGGCAGACCGAGTTCCACACGCCGTCCGAACATCACGGTGGCCTCGTAGCTCGCGGCTGATATGGCCTCGGCGGACAGTGCGGCGAGAAGGAATACGATGGTTCGCATTGTTAGTTTCATGGTGAGGTGCTCTCCGTTCTAATCTATTGATCCGGCCCGATGAAGTTTGAAGTCAACATGTGACTTTAAACTTGTTCAGGAGCGTAAACGAAGCATCCCTTCCCCCTGCAAGGGGGAAGGAGAGGATGGGGGTGATCGAAAATACAGTGTACTTGCACACCCCCATCCCAACCTTCCCCCTTGCAGGGGGAAGGAGCTCTGATGATCGTGCCAAACAATAAAGTTCGATCAACAACAAATCGCACCTACAACTTCAGACTTCACTCCTCCCTACTTCGGAGGAGGATGCGTTCGTGCTCCTTCTCCACTTCTAAGTGGAGAAGGCTGGGATTGAGGGGCGTCTAACCCACCCTACATCGATAGGGCATTGAAGATGGGCTTCCCCGATAACGCATCAATGCGCGCCCAGGTTAAAAGAATGTCGAGATCAACTTTCACGGCCAACCATTGCGCTTCGGTCATGCGTGTCAACGCATCGCCCAGCCGGGTTTGGACTTCCATTTCATACAATGCGCGCTGCCGGTCCAGGCTCAGTTCACGCAGCGCCAAACGTTGCTGCGCGGTGGAGCGTTCCACCTTGAGTGTCGCGAGCCGCTGCACCAATTCCAGTGCCGTTTGACGGAGCTGGTGCTCGATTTTTAGCAGGCGCGCCTGGCGTGTGGCGAGTTCCGCTTGGGCGCGCGCCACCGCCGCTCGGTTGTCGTCGCCCTGAACCAACGGCATGCGCAGCGTCAGTCCCGCGCGCACCTCGCTGCGCGCGGCGAGGGCGCGCTGATACTTTCCGAATTCCAGTTCCGCAGTGAGCGTCGGGCCGTGTTGCGCGCGTGCGGCATCGAGTCCGGCCAGTGCGGATTCAACCTCTTTTCGCAGCGCAAGAATTTCGGGGCTGGCGGTTGTGGCGCTTTCGTACACGGCCTTGAGGTTGGGAATCTCGCGCTCCATCGGTGACAGTTTCGGGGTGATCAGCTCGTTGGGAATTTCATCGGGTCGATTCAGCGCAAGTGCCAGTCGCTGACGCGCAGCGAGTTGCTCTTGCTGGCTGGCAGTGCGCCGAATGAGCGCCTCCTGATGTGGATTCTCGGCTTCCAGAACGTCAAGATCAGACACTTGCCCTAACGTGCGCTGTTCGCGAAGCCGGTTGAAATTGAGAAAGCGGTGCGTCATCTCTTCGAGATCAACAGTATAGCGTAAATCAGCAAGGATCACGTCGTGGAAGCGCCGCATGATTTCGATCCGGCGTTGCTGGCGTGCGTCCAGCACATGCAACTCGCGGCTGGCGACACTGGCATCCGCAGACGCCGTCAACGCGCGCGTGTGGCCAAAGTCGTAGATCGGCCGATTCACCAGCACGCGCGCGCGGCTGTCATCAATGTGGCCGCCGCCGGTGCTTGGATCGACGGTCTCGGACGTGATGTCAAGATACGCGCGTGTTGCGTAACGCGCACCGGTTTCAAGCTGGCGCGCCTGGGCCAGAGCAAGGTTAGCGCGCGCGAAATCGAGGTCGGGATGTGGCTCGTCCGCCAGCGCCAGCGCCTGCTCCAACGTGAGTGGGTTCGGCAATGGCAAGCCTGCCAGGGTATCGCTTGCCGTGGCCGTGAACGTGATGAGCGCCATTGCCGTTACCAACATGCACCACGCAAAGGCGCCATCCACGTCATGACCCCTTTTGAGCTGCCGCCAAACGTTCGGTTTTGTAGCGCGTGAAATTTCCGGTTTTGTATGCGCCGCTGACGACGAATTCGCCCAGCCACAGAAACTCGTCCACGCCGCGCGTCGCCCCGGTGTAGCGCGTCACGGCATGACCCTCAAGATCGAAAAACATGAACACCGGCGTCGCGCGCACCCGATGCAGGTTGAAGGCGAAATCCTTTTCCGCCATCTCGGTGCCGTCGAAATCTTTCATCAACGTGTCGCCGCGCGTGTCGATATGCAGCAGCCGGAAACGCCCCCGGTAATATTCCTGCACGGTGGCCTGATTCAGCACCGTGGCTTTCATCTTCGCGCACCACGGACAATCCGGGTCGTTGAACATGATCAGCAGCCCGGTTTTGCCTTCCTTGCGCGCGATGGCAACTTCCTCCTGAAGGTTGTTGAAACTCTGATCGAAGAAGTATTCGAGCGGATCGCGCGCTGGTGCATCGGCGCATGCCGCGCTCGCGGTGACCGCCAGACAGAACGCGGCGAACAACTGATGCAGGACATTTTTGGACGTACGCATGAGCACCTCGTGGAAAATTGTTGCGGCGGCTGCACAAAGTCAGCAGCCGGTATGTTCGATATACTTCCGCAGTCGCGGAAAGTCATGACGGCGGGATGATGTTTTTATGATGTTTATTCGACATGCGGAAAATCAATACCGGCTGCGTATAGGAAACTGGCGCGTAATCTTCGAGACGCTGTCAGGATCATCGCTATTGAGAGAATCAAACCTTGTGGAGACGCATACAAATGAAAGCGCCGCGTAACATACAAATCATCAACTCGCTGGAAGGTACACCTGAATACGTGCTCATCCCGTTCCGGGGTTACACAGCCCTGCGCAAGGAAATCCATAACCGGATTGCCAAGGGCGCTGAGCAAGATGATTATGTTCCGTTTGCGCTGGAAGATTACGTGGACAACCCCGTGGCGCTGGCCCGTATCAAGGCGCAGATGACACCAGATCAACTTGCGCAACGCTTGGGCGTCTCCCAGGCCTACATCAGCAAGCTGGAAAAACAAGCCAAGGTGACACCAAAGGTGCTGGCAAAAGTGCGCAATGCGCTGGAATAAACTTTAGCCAAGAAACCGAAAAAAGCCGCATAACAACCGGGAGCGAAAGCTCGAGCCTTTCAGATGACTGGTTGTCGTCGTAGGCTGATGTGATAAACCCAGCGTTAGTGAGATCATCAAGGTCGGTTAATCAACTCAATGTACTCATCAATTAGATGAAATAACTACGGCAGAGCGAAAGTTGGATATCTTGCAATTTTCAGGTCAAGTCGGAGAGAAACTATAGACGTTTTCTTCGCAGATGACTCTTTCCAGAAAAGTCGGCGCGAGACGATGAAGTCCGTGATCGGCTTTGGTGGTGTATTGATTGAAGAACAGGCACTTCGACCGTTAGCAGCTGCAATTGACCAGATCGCAAAAGCATTTGAAATCCCAGATGGTGATGAGCTGAAGTGGTCGCCGAAGAAGGGTACCTGGGTATACGAGAACTTGCATGGTAGCGTGCGCGAACAGTGCTATAAGCAAATTTTAACTGCTGGGGTCGAGCATGGTGTTAAAGCGATCGTCATCTGTTGGAATACCGGGCATGGTTTAAAGGGGCCTGCTGATGCCTTCAACACCTGCGTCGGCTACCTTTTTGAGCGACTCTCGGTCAACTTGGAGCAGCGCAATACTGCAGCCATTGTCGTTGCTGACAGACCTGGAGGTGGAAAGGACCAAGAGGAGGAGTTTCTGTCTAATTTCGTTGAGCGTGTCCAAAATGGCACTGACTATGTTGTACCGGATCGTGTGCTACTTAATGTGCTTACCACTCCGTCGCATCTCGTGCGGCATTTACAGCTTGCTGACTTGGTTACTGGCATTACCACAGCAATGGTTAGCGCGATGGATGACTATGCGGGTCCATTGTTTCCGCTGGTACAAAAGATGTTCATAACAAACAACATGGGCGGAGTTGCCGGGACTGGGTTGAAAGTAGCGCCGAATGGCTTAGAGAACCTGTATCACTGGGTACTTAATGAGAATTTGTTTCACAAGGGTGGTGGCGCGATTAGCTATAGGTTACCTTCTTCAAATCTGCCATTCGCGACTAACCCGACAAAGAAATGACGCACGGAATAAGGCTGGCGTACGGAATAGAGAACGGGCGTTATCATATGCCTGACATGCGCCGATATTTGAACTTCGACAATCTCACGTCAACACCTCCAACCCTTTCCGATCCAGCAAATAAAGCAGCTTGAGCGAGGGACCGCTGGGGTGCTTCTCGCCGATCTCCCATTGGCGCACCGTCGATAGGCTCGTATTGAGCACTAACGCGAGCACGGATTGGCTGAGGTTATAGCGGCCCCGCAGTGCGCGGATTTTTTTGCTGGAATATTCCGGGACAGGAGCAAGGCATAGTGCGTTGTAGTGGTGCATCCGGCGTTTGTCGATCAATCCGGCGGAGTGAAGATCACGCGCGGTCTCATGCACCGCGTCGAGGATGGGGCGTTTCACCTTCGTTTTAGTCGTCATGGCAAATCTCCTGCAGTGCTTCGCGTTCAACGTGCGCGTCAAGTTGAGCTGACGAGAGTTTCAGCAGGTCGACAGCGATGGCCTGCAACGCTTCGAGTTCTTCATCGCTTACATTTGCACGGTCGTTCTTCTCAAAACCAAAAACGAAGAACCAGCGCTGACTCTTGTTCGTCGCGACCAACGTGCGTGCACCGCCACTCTTTCCGCGTCCGGGCAACGGCACGCGCTTCTTGACCACGCCACCACCCAGATCGGCGTCGATCAATCCCTGTTCCATTTCACGCACAGCCATACAAAGGATTTGATCCGTCACTTCCGTCTTGCGCATCCAGCGACGAAAATGACGTGTTTTGAAAACGCGTCTCATAACTCACTATATCACTAAGTGTAGCGGATAGTTAGCGGGATATTTGAGCCCATGGTTAGAAGAAGCAACTGACAACACGCTCAGCATCGCTAGGGCGATGATTCTGACTTTCGTTGGGAGGCTTCTTGGTCTTGCTGCGTATTCGGTTCCGCGTTCGGCGCGACTACCAAGGCGCGCCGATTCGGCACATTCGATATACTTCTGCGGCGGCTTAAAGTCATGGCGGCGGGATAATGTTTTCATGATGTTTATTCGACGCGAGAAATAATCAACCGATTGGGGACGGCTCCGGAACGTGATCCAAAACCATTCCTGGGTGCGGCGATGACTGAAGACCTGCGTAGTGCGCCTCCACATCCGCCCTTTAATCTGGCCGACTGGAGCGTCGACACCATGACGGATCGCATTCGCCGAGGAGATACCGAACATAAGCTCGAATCCAAAATGATGGCGGTGCTGGTCTATCTGGCGACGCGCGCGGGCGAGGTGGTCACGCGCGAAGAGCTGGAGCGCGACGTCTGGCACGGCCGCATCGTCGGTTATGACGCGCTCACCAGTTGTGTTACCAAATTGCGCAAGATCCTGGGCGACGATTCGCGCCGTCCGCGTTACATCGAGACCATCGCGAAGAAGGGCTATCGTCTGATTGCGGCGGTGAATCCAACGCAAGCGGCGCGCGTCGAACCCCGTCCGGAAATAGCAATACCAGCGTCTCCGCCGGAGGTGCGCCGCCGACGGCGCGCTCTGTCGCGTTGGAGCATCGGCGTGGCCGCAGCCGTGGTCATTGCTTTGGGTTTTTCGTTAAAGTCCAAAGTTGACCCCACGGTGCTCGACGAACCGGATCAACCCTCCATCGCGGTGCTCCCGTTCGACAATCTCAGCAATGATGCTACGCAGGATTATTTCAGCAACGGCATCACCGCCGACATCACCACCGCGTTGTCGAATCACTCCGGGCTGTTCGTCATCGCCCATCTGTCCGCCGCAAGTTTTAAAGGTCAAGACGTGGACGTGAATCGCGCCGCAGGTGCGCTCGGCGTACGCTACGTGTTGCAAGGCAGTGTGCGCCGCGCCGAGTCCAAGCTGCGCGTGAATGCGCAGTTGATCGACGCACGCAGCGGCGTGCATTTGTGGGCAGAACGCTACGACCGGGAAATGCGTGACGTGCTTGAAGTGCAGGATGAAATCGCAGCCAAGATTGTCGGTGCGTTGGAAGTCAAGCTGACCGAGGAAGAGAAACAGCGTACCGCACGCCGCTACACCGTTAGTGCCGAAGCCTACGACGCATTCTTGCGCGGGCAGGATCACTACGTAGGGTACACCCGTGAAGACAACCTTCAAGCACAAGCAGACTATCAACGTGCGATTGATCTCGATCCGGATTTCGCCCGTGCCTACAGCGCCTTGGCGCTGACGTACTCAATGGATCATAGCTTCTGGCGCGCCGACCCTGCGGTCGCGCGCGAGCGCGCGCTGGCTTTAGCGGAAAAAAGCGGTTGAGCTCGACTCGACATCGCCGC
The DNA here is from genome assembly GCA_031370545.1 of Gammaproteobacteria bacterium. Lineage (GTDB taxonomy): Bacteria > Pseudomonadota > Gammaproteobacteria > SG8-11 > SG8-11 > UBA6921. The sequence continues at coordinate 1,598 of JANMQQ010000302.1, read as the reverse complement.
AAACCTATTGGGTGCTCGGTCATGTCCATTTGCAACGGCGCGAAGTCGCGTCGGCGATTGACGCTGCACAGCACGCGATTCGTCTGAACCCGAACTTTGCGGATAGCTATATCGTGCTAGCGAGCAGTATCACCTATCAAGGGGACGCCGGGGCAGCGCTTCCTTTGGTACGCAAAGCGATGCGCCTTAATCCGCGCTACCCGGCGCCTTATGCATTGGCGTTGGGACGCGCCTATTATTTTCTTGATCGTTACGAAGACGCGGCGGCAGCGTTGCGTGACGCCATCGAGCGCTACGCCAATCTGTTATCGTCTTACGTGTATCTATCCGCTGCGTTGAGTGGACTGGGGAAAACCGATGATGCGGCCTGGGCTGCCGCCCAATTGCGCATGCTCGCCCCCGAGTTCAAGGTGAGCGACGTGAATGAAATGCTCCCGATTGAAAGCACCGAGCGATTAACTGCTATGGTTGACCGGTTGCGTCGCGCCGGATTGTGATGCTCACTGTGCCGCAACATAAAGGAAAAGCGATGACTTTTTTAAGCCTGACCGAAAAGCAGCAGATCGCCGACGCGATTCGCGTTGCTGAATCCAAGACGCAAGGTGAGCTGGTGTGTGTGATTGCGCCCGCCAGCAATGATTACCGGTATTTGCCTTTGCTATGGGCAACTCTGATTGCGCTGAGTGTGCCGGCCATCGTGTGGCTGTCACAGGTGTGGTGGACGCAGGCGGAAGTGTATCTGGCGCAGGTTGCGGTGTTCTTGCTGGCGTTGCTGCTACTGCAATGGTCGCGGTTGAAGATGCGGTTGATCCCGCGCAGTGGTCAACGTAAACAAGCGGCACGTCTGGCGCGCGAGCAGTTTTATGCGCAGCAGTTGCATAACACGCGTGACCGCACCGGCGTGTTGCTGTTTGTGTCGGTGGCGGAACGCTACGTGGAAATTCTGGCCGACGAAGGCATCAACGCCAAAGTTGCACCGGGAACCTGGGACACTATCGTCAAGAATTTTGTTGCACAGTTAGCCGCCGGACGTATCGCCCCGGGCTTTCTGGACGCAGTTGCCGCGTGCGCGACGATCCTTGCGGAGCACTGCCCGGCGCGTAGCGAGAATCCCAACGAGTTGCCAAATCGTTTGATTGAACTTGAGTAGTCAATTTATGCGAGTTGTATTAATTGAACTTAAAATTGCAAAGAACCGTCTCGTGCGAAATAAAGCACTCCTTCCCCCTGCAAGGGGGAAGGTTGGGATGGGGGTATGCAAGCACGCTGCCTTTTAATCATCCCCATCCTGACCTTCCCCCTTAGCAGGGGAAGGAACGCTTCGTTCGAGCGATTACGGTGAGTCAAGAGACCAGTTTCGAGCAGGATGACGCACTATACGTAGGAGTACGCATGTTGACACTTAACGTAAATGGCCAGGCGCACGAGGTCGACGCGGATGCGGACATGCCGCTGTTGTGGGTGCTGCGTGATCTACTCGGCTTGATGGGTACCAAATACGGTTGCGGCATCGCGCAGTGCGGCGTGTGTACCGTGCTGGTGGACGGTGTGCCGATTCGTTCATGCACTACACCCGTCTCCACCCTGGCCGGAAAAAA
>JANMQQ010000416.1:0-2587 GCA_031370545.1 Gammaproteobacteria bacterium | reverse complement strand
GTCCCCACGACCGCCATCGTCGCCGGGTTCGCACTGTCCCCGGTTCCCGTAGCAAACACTTTCTCGCCCAATGTCGCGTTGCGCTGCCCAGCCAGCCTGATTGCCGTGCGTGACAACACACCAGACGCGCCACTGAACGCGTCGTTGACCGCTTGCCTGACGTTAGCCGAATCCATGTGCAGCGAAAGCGTGCCGCCACCCGTAAGAAACGCAAACATGTCGCGCTCGCCGGCGCTGCGCCCGGTGAGTTCTGTCCACGTAATCGCGCCGCGATACAGGTCAGGCGTGGTGTCTGGATTCCACACCACGAACGCAGGGGATGCCTGTGCATTAAGAGCTAACGCAATGGCAAAGGCGCCATCTGAATTGTTTGGCTGTGCTGCCAGCGCCGGCGTCGCGAGAATGAAAGCTTTCAGTGTCACCAGTTGAGCAGGTGAAAGGCTGGCAGCAGAGGAAATGGACGAGGCAAGCAACATGGCCGCGAGAAGAATCGACTTCATACCGAGATACTCCAAAGTAGATCGCGAATCACAGTGCGGTCGTGAGCGCTCTCTCTGAAGTTCTGATTTGCGAGCGAACGACCACTGCAAGTGAGCGCCATCCTTGGCGCCCTGCATCATCGCCGAATCAGTCGTGCACGTAAGCCAACTTGAGCACCAGCACTTGGTTGTTGGCGATCTGAGCGCCCGCAACAACCGACTGAATGGTGGCGTCATCGAGCACACCACCGTAGGCGTTCCCCACGTTGTTGCTGTCGTCCGTCACCTGGTAGCTCGTGCCAGTCACGGTGAGCGCAAGTGCCGCCGTGGTCGCCGTCGCCGCAATGTCGATGGTGACCGTCTTCGCCTGCTTGTCGATCGCGGTGATCTTTGCGCCGGTGGTGATGCCGGTGCCAGAGATCGCAGCGCCGATGCGGAACGCGCCCATGCTCTTGATGTTCGCGATCACGGTACTCGCGGTCGTGATGTCACCCACCGCCGCCTGCACCATGTCGTTACCGGTCAGCGTGGTTGCACCCGCCGCGTTGATCGCCGTGGCCGCCAGATACCGCGCAGGCACCACAGAATCGCCAACGTTCAGCGTGCTCGCGGCTGTCCCTGCGTTGTAACGCAGCACCGACAGGTGCGGAATGATCCGCGAGTTGAGCGGCAGCTTGCACCAGAAGATCTTGTCCGCAATCGCAGGCGTTGTGCCCGCAATCGGTCCCACGAACATCGATTCAATGTACCGAACGCGCGCGCTCTGATAGCCCACCTGCGTCTTGTTTGCCAAAGGCTGACCGAAGGCCGGACCGTTGAGGATCGTGACCAGGTCAGAGAAAAAGTTCGCCATGTTGAATTCCTCAGTGTTGGGTTAGGCGCACGCGATTTCGACAACGCCCTCGTCTTCGAGCCGCGCCGCGCCAATCGACATACGCGCATATACCTGCACGCTGTAGTTCTTGCCGGGCAGCGGGTCGATGCTTGAGACGATGTCCTTGCCGATGCCGAAGCCCACGCAGCCTCGACTCCATGCAACCGCATAGCCGGTGGTCGCCGTGGCGTCCTTCGCAACCCGCTCAGAGCGCACGAACTTGAAGCCCAGGAAGGTGTCGACCTGTCCCTGCGCCAGCGCCTTCACGCTGTTGTAGTCGACCGACTTGATTTCCGTCGTGCCGTACAGGTTCGTCAGCATCTTGGCGTTGACGATCATGACGCGCTGCGCTGCACCGTTCGGTGTCTGGCCATCCAACGCCATGCTCTGGTCATCGTCAACTTCGTTTGCGTCGAGGATTTCCTTTGTTGCCAGCAGCTTTGCCAACGTCAGGTTGGACGCTGAAACGGCGATCTTCTGTGCGCTGGGCAGCGCCACCAGTCCGGCGTTGGTGCGAGCGTTACCTCTGGCACCGGCGTAGATGATGTCGTCCTTCGCGCGGTTAAGCGCAGCAACTGCCAGACGCGGATAGACGCTCGTCGGATCGGCAAGCATCCGAATCTTGTCCATCTCATCGACCAGGTCGGCCCAGCCCTTGTCGCCGAGGTCGATCCAGCGCCGCGAGTGTGGCGTCTCGACGTATTTCGTATCGGAGTGGCGGCTGATGATGTCGTACGCCTCGGCCTTGCCGACACGCTCAACAGATTTGCTCTGGCCGGTAATGGACTCCATCTGGCACCACGGCAGGAAGCGCGCCTGCATCTGCTGATACAGGATGCGGAAGTGGCTGCCGTATTGCTGGACTTGGTTCTCTGTAATTTGGACTGACATGAGGCTTCCTCACGGTGAACATTTTTTGGTGTTCGCCTTGAGGGTGTCCGCGAGCGGGCCTCGATGTCGGGAAAAGCGCCGGCTACCGCGCTGCCCGGTCAGGTGTCCTCAGATTTCGAGGGCTGACGCAGTGCAGCATGGTCACTTAGCTATGGCTTGTTCAAGCCCAGGAGAGAAGGACACATCACGCCACCAAAATACAGCGCCACGCTGAGGTCACGACGTTCCAGACGAATCGCACATCTAGCCGTGCCGTGCCAACAGTCGTAGCAGGAAGCGCAACGGTAGACGCCTCGAACTTTGCCCCCCACGTGATCGCGCGCGCAGCCGTACCGGTGATGTC
>JANMQQ010000301.1:0-2903 GCA_031370545.1 Gammaproteobacteria bacterium | reverse complement strand
TGCGCCATGCGCACGATGCCATTCCCACTCGGGAACGTCGTGCGCATGGCGCACGCTACATGTGGGGTGCGCTTCACCCAGGCGGGCTGGTAGCCCGCGCTCCCAAGGCTTGTTGGTGGAGTTGGAAATTCCTGGGTAAATGTCAATATGTGGTACTGGAGCGCGGCCATCCTGGCCGCTTTTTTTTGATGCTGAATGATGCAGCTATACGCGTTTGAAATTTAACGTAGCGTGCGCCATGCGCACGATGCCATTCCCACCCGGGAACATCGTGCGCATGGCGCGCACGCTACATGTGGGGTGCACTTCACCCAGGCGGGCTGGAAGCCCGCGCTCCCAAGGCGTGTTGGCGGAGTTGGAAATTCCTGGGTAAGTGTCAATATGTGGTACTGGAGCACGGCCATCCTGGCCGTTTTTTTGGTGTTCCCACCCGCTAACGTCGTGCGCATGGCGCACGCTACGCGAGTTACTTCGTGGACTTGCGAGGATGGGTGGGAAATTCTTGCACCATGAGTTCAACGGCGACGCCGCGATAGCCTTCGAAGCGGCCGAGGTGGTTGAACATCGGTTCGCCGCTGACCTGGAATCGTTGTTGCTGACCATCCGGCGTCATGCGGCTAAATGCCAAGCCCTGGAACGGTTGTCGACTGGCAATTTTGTTTTGCAGCACGGTGCGCTCGGCTTTGTTCCAGGCGGCGATGTCTTCGTTGATGGCGCCTGTGAACGAGCTTTTTTGAAATCCCAGCATCTCGAGTACCGGCCCGGAAATCTTGGTAAAGCTACCTTTCTCGTCTTGCTCCCAATACCAGTCGGAGGCCAATTCGGTCAGGCTGCGGTAGCGCGCTTCGCTTGCGCGCAGCTCGGCAGTTTGTTCGCGTACGGTTTGCTCCAGCCGCTTGTTGTAGTCGGCCAGTTTTTTGTAAAGTAGGCGCACTTCCAGAATATTGCGGATGCGCGCCTTGATCTCGACCAGGTCGAATGGCTTGCTGATGAAATCCCGGGCGCCCGCCTGCAATGCGCGCAGTTTATGGCCCGGCTGGGCGGTGACCACCAGCACCGGCAGATAGGTATCGTCGGTGCTTTTTTGTAAATCCTGCATCACCGCGAAGCCATCCATTCCCGGCATTTCGAGATCGAGCAGAATTAAATCGTAGTTGTTCACGCGATGCAGCGCGCACACCTCGCTTGAATTAATGATCGAGGCGATGCGTGTATATCCGGCGCCGGTCAGCAACTGACTAAGCAACCGCACATTGGTTTCCTGATCGTCCACGATCAGGATGCTGGCGTTGAGGATGTCGGATTCGGTAATCATTTAGCTCATTCCTGTTTTGGCACTTCGGCGGAGGCAGCTTGCGCAAACTGGAGGGCTCCGTCCAGAGCTTCCATGAATTCGTTAATCTTGATGGGCTTGGTGAGATACCGAAAAAAACCAGCCTCAAGCCCATGCTGAATATCGCTTTGCATTGCATTGGCACTTAAGGCGACCACCGGGATATGCGCGGTAGCCGCGTCGGCGCGCAGCAAGATGACGGCCTCGATTCCGCTAATGTCCGGCAGATTGATGTCCATCAGGATCACATCCGGCTGGGCGGTACGCGCAACTTCAAGTCCATGTTTACCGTTAGTTGCGCTGAGTAAGCGGATATCGGGTCGACGCGCATTGAGTAGTTCTTCGACCAGTTTCAGATTACCGCGATTGTCTTCCACATATAGCAGGGTGCGGACCGGCGCGTCTGCATGGATTTCTAAAAGCGGCAGCGTTGCAACGGGTTCGGATGTGTCCGCTGGCGCTTCCGTGCCCTTCGTCAAGTTCAACTCAATCCAGAACACGCTGCCTTGTCCGACGGTACTTTGCACGCCGACTTTGCCGCCCATCAACTCAACCAGCCGTTTGCATACCACCAGGCCAATGCCGGTGCCTTTCACTGTGTTCGACTCCTGGCCCAGGCGGTTGAACGGTTGGAACAGTTGCGCGAGTTTTTCCGGGGGCAATCCCGCCCCGGTATCTTCGATGGCAATACCAATGCGGCCCGGTGCGGGCTCGGCATAACTCACCACCACGCTGCCGCCTTTTTTATTATATTTAATCGCGTTGGACAGCAGATTCAGCAGCGCCTGCTTCAAGCGCGTGCGGTCGGCTTGCACCAGGTAGTTAATGTCAAGCTCTGGAAGCGTGACTTGAACGCCGTGCTTTTTCGCCTGCGGGTCGATCATGGTCAGGCATTCCTGCATGATCGCAGTCAATGCTATCGGCTGGAGCGACAGCACCAGTTTGCCTGACTCGACTTGCGCAAGATCCAAAATTTCGTTGATCAGATCGAGCAGATACCAGCCCGCTTTCAGAATCTCGTTGAGGCATTGCTGTTGCGAAGGCGTGGGTGGCGGGTCCTCGGATTCGATAATCTGCGCAAAGCCGAGCACAGCATTGAGCGGTGTGCGCAGCTCATGGCTCATGCTGGATAAAAAATCCGATTTCGCCTGATTGGCTTTTTCCGCCGCCAGCTTGGCTTTTTTTAATTCCGATTCGGCGTGCTTGCGCTCGGTGATATCGCGCACGGCGCTGCAGATCAGGGTTCCCTTTTCGGTGGCCAGCGGACTGAGGCTGACCTCGATGGGGAATTCGCTGCCATCCTTACGATAGCCCAGCAACTGTTCCAGCCCGGTGCCCATCGCGTGCGCGCCGGGGGTTGCAAAGTAGTCCTCGTAGCCACCCTGAAACAGCGCCGGCATCAGCATTCCAACCTGCTGACCGAGAATTTCTTCGCGTGGATAACCGAACAGACGTTCGGTCTGTGCATTTGCCAGCACGACATTGCTGTGCTGATCGACGATCACCATGGCGTCCGGTGCCGACTCGAGCAGGGCGCGGAATTTTGCTTCGCTGGCCAGTCGCTCGACTT
>JANMQQ010000353.1:0-3128 GCA_031370545.1 Gammaproteobacteria bacterium | reverse complement strand
CGATGATTTGATTTTGCTGCCGGTGCGCTTGTTCGCACAGTTTGGCGAGGTGCGCGAGGCATGGCAGAACCGCATTCGCTATTTGCTGGTGGACGAATACCAGGACACCAACGCGACGCAATATGAACTGGTGAAGCAGATCGTGGGCGCACGCGGCGCGTTGACTGTGGTGGGCGACGACGACCAGTCGATTTACGCATGGCGCGGCGCGCAGCCGCAAAACCTGGCACTGTTGCAAAACGATTATCCCCACCTCAACGTTATCAAGCTGGAGCAGAACTACCGCTCAGCGGGCAGCATTTTAAAAGCTGCCAACGCGTTGATTGCCAACAATCCACACGTGTTCGAAAAGAAATTATGGAGCGAGCTGGGCTTCGGCGAGCAGGTTCGTGTGCTGGGCGCGCGCAGCGATGAACACGAGGCGGAATGGGTGGTGAGCGAGATCGTCAATCATCATTTCAAAACGCGCGGCAAGCACGGCGACTACGCGATTCTGTATCGCGGCAATCATCAGTCGCGGCCGTTCGAGCGCGTGTTGCGCGAGCATAAAATCCCCTATTTTATCAGTGGCGGAACGTCGTTTTTCGCCTACACCGAAGTGAAAGATGTGATGAGTTACCTGCGCCTGATCGTCAATCCTGACGACGACAACGCCTTCTTACGCATCGTCAACACGCCGCGGCGTGAGCTGGGGCCGAGCACGTTAGAAGTGCTGGGCGAGTATGCAAATGGGCGGGGCTTGAGTTTATTCGCGGCCAGTTTCGAGCTCGGGCTCGAGCAACGATTATCAGCGCGTGCAATTGCAAATCTCGGCCGTTTCACGCAATGGCTGGTGACCATGAATGACCGCGCGTTGCGCGGCGAAGCGATCGAAGTTGCCCGCGACGTGGTGCGCGATATCAACTACGAAGCCTGGGTCAAAGACAATAGCGACGATGAAGCGAGCGCGCAGCGCAAAATGGACAACGTCAACGAGTTGCTCGCGTGGCTCACGCGCCTGGCTGAACAAGAGGGTGCGGAGAAAACGCTCGCCGAGTTGGTCGCGACCATGACATTAATGGACGTGCTTGAGCGCAAGGAGGAAGAAAGCACCGGCGACCGAGTGCACTTGATGACCTTGCATGCCGCGAAGGGGTTGGAGTTTCCCTGCGTATTTATTGTCGGCATGGAAGAGGAGTTGCTACCGCATCGTAATAGTCTCGACCCGGCTAGCATCGAGGAAGAGCGGCGGCTTGCTTACGTCGGAATTACGCGCGCACAAAAGAGCCTGGTATTGAGTTATGCCACGCGGCGCAAACGCCAGGGCGAAATGACGCAAACTGAACCGTCACGCTTTATCGCCGAACTGCCGCAGGACGATTTGAAATTCGAAGGCGCCTATAGCAACGCCACACCCGAAGAAAAGAAAGAGCGCGGCCAGGCTCACCTGGCAAATTTGCGTGGCATGTTGGGTAAGGACGCGTAGGGTTCAGTAAGCCGCAGTTGATCCATAACAGCGCAAATGGATCACGAGTTGCCCCACCGTTGTGCTGTTCAGCGCAGAAGTCGTCGCACATCATTCCCTCTGTTACCGCAGTCCTGCTGATGTTAGCAACGTTGGTCACTCTGGCCGCTTTAATGCAGGTGTAAGCAACATGAGGCAGGATGCCGTCCTGCTGCAAAGCTGGAGATGAAAATATGGAAATTAAATACACGAACTTCGACGGTGATTGGAATGCGCTGTGCGAATACTGTGGCAAGCCTAACCAGAACCATCAAATCAGTGCGGGCGTGCATGATGACGTAAAGTACGTCCATCACCAGCCTTGTGATGAACAGCTACAACATTCAAAGAAATGCGCAGTGCCACGCGGCTTCGTGCCGCGATTGCTGCAGCGGATACAGGCACGTCGTGCGCTGCGGCCGCAAAAATCGATTACGCAACAGCAGGACAGGATTGCGTGACTTTAGTGGCAGTGATCGGCTTGCTGTACCCGCAGTCGCCGTAAGCGATTGCTGCACTGTACCCGCAAAAGCATTGGACTCCGTTCCAGAGAACAGAGTCCAATGAACCACGCTTGCGGAGTAGTATTATTTGTTACTTGGTACCGCCGGTCGCCGTTGTGATCGGCACTGGGGTGGTGGTTGCCCCACGTAGCGGCTGCACGATTTTCAGACCGTCCGGCGATGCCGGTAATGGTTTAAGCAGCTTGATGCGGTTAAGCCGGGTATCGGCGGTCTTGGCGGGCAGTGATTCCAGGTACTTCACCACCACTTCGGTGCCGTCCATCGGTGTGCCGTCCTTGTTTTTGTGTACCGATACGTTCGACGGAGTCGGCGGGTCTTCCGGTTTCGCGGCGGTGTTTGTGCACTCAATAATGTCGACCACGTTGACCTTGCAGGGGTCAGCTTTGTACCAGTACGACGCGTAGGTGTAGCGGGGTAAGTCGTCGCTCGTCAGCACATCGCCATCGACTCTAATGTTGGATGCGCGCTTGCCTCTTTCCTGATAAGGATCGATGTCCATCGTTACGCCGCTGAAGTTGTACAACCAGCCGCCGGTCCATTTGGCCACATCCGGATTCAGCGAGCCATCGGCGGCGCCTTCAATTTGCTCCTTCAATTGCTTGCCGGAAATTTTAGCAGTGGCGATTTGGGGCCCGATGGGCATGAAGTGATACAGGTCTTCCATGGTGATGGGCCCTGGCGCGATGTGGGTGCCGTAACGGAAGCCGCGAATCGCACCAATTTGCGCGCCGGTGACAGTGCGGAATGCGTCGGTCAGAAAGTCATGTGCTGACCCCTCAATAACGGCAGGCATGTTCTCGTGGGAGAAGTTGCTACGGTGCAGCGCGGCTTTAGTCTGGCCAACCACGGAGTCAATCGGGCGCAGCAATTTTGAGCCGTTGAACGGATTTACGTATTGTTTGAAGTCCGGCCCGGCGAGAAACGTCTTGCGTACCGCTGCAACCTTGGCGGCAATCGCCGGATCTTCGGGTAGGTCGGCGGTGATGTTGTGCGCGACCCATTCCCATTTTGCGATCTTGCCACCGGCAACAGAAAGCTTGAGCTCGCCCATCATGGTGCCGTCCTGGCCTTCTTCCACGAGGATGGTTTGGCCACCTTCTTTGTTGGTAGCGACGATGGCG
>JANMQQ010000351.1:0-15800 GCA_031370545.1 Gammaproteobacteria bacterium | reverse complement strand
CACCCCGTTCTTCAAAGGCTACCGTCCGCAGTTCTACTTCCGCACCACCGACGTCACCGGTGCGGTGGAGCTGCCGGAAGGCGTCGAAATGGTCATGCCCGGCGACAACGTCAAAGTGGTGGTGAGTTTGATCAACCCCATCGCGATGGAACCCGGCGCGCGTTTCGCCATTCGCGAAGGCGGACGCACCGTCGGCGCAGGCGTGGTAGCAAAGATTTTTGAGTAACACGAATAGGCATCGCCCTTGGCGATGTCTATTAAGACATTAGGCCAGTAGCTCAATTGGCAGAGCGGCGGTCTCCAAAACCGCAGGTTGGGGGTTCGATTCCCTCCTGGCCTGCCACATAAAATGGCAGACGTAAGTTTAAGCGCGGGTGTGATGGCGGATAAAATCAAAGTAATGCTGGCGATTCTGGTGCTCGGTGGTGCCGTTGCCGGTTTCTACGTTTACGACAATCAGGCGCTGTTATTGCGCTGGGTGTTGTTGCTGGTGGCGTTGGGTGTTGCGACGGCCATCGTGCTGCAAGCCGAAGTCGGGCGGAATACCTGGAGTTTCATGCGGGACTCTACGATTGAGGTACGCAAAGTCGTTTGGCCCGCGCGCAGTGAAACCGTGCAATCGACACTCGTGGTCATCGCCATGGTGGTGTTGCTCGGTGTGCTGCTGTGGTTGTTGGATATGTTTCTTGCCTGGATAGTGCATCTTTTGACTGGTCAAGGGGGTTAATCCGTGGCAATGCGTTGGTACGTGGTGCACACCTATTCAGGTTTTGAGCAACAAGTCAGACGCTCGCTGCTTGATCGTATCAAGCGCCAAGGTCTGGAACATATGTTCGGCGACGCGCTGGTGCCCACTGAGGAAGTGGTTGAGATGCGCGAAGGCCAGAAGCGTAAAAGTGACCGTAAATTTTTCCCCGGTTACGTCCTGGTGCAAATGGATATGAATGATGAGTCCTGGCACTTGGTCAAAGAGGTCCCCAAGGTGATGGGCTTCATCGGCGGAACGGCGGAAAAGCCCGCCGCCATTTCCGACAAGGAAGCGGACGCGATTTTACGGCGCGTACAAGAAGGTGTGGACAAGCCGCGTCCCAAGATTTTGTTCGAGCCAGGCGAAGTGGTGCGTATTTGCGATGGTCCGTTCAACGACTTCAACGGTGTGGTTGAAGAAGTGGATTACGAAAAGAGCCGCCTGCGCGTGGCGGTGTTGATTTTCGGTCGTTCAACACCGGTCGAGCTTGAATTCGGGCAGGTGGAGAAAGGCTAGTTTTAAAGACAATGTTGAATGCTGAATTGTGAAGGTTGAGTTCAAGTGTGCGCGACGCGCACGCCGAAATTCAACATTAAGCATTCGACATTAGGCAACAACGGGGAGCCAGCGACGAGTGTCCCTCAGACGCTCCGAGGCGCTAATACCCAACAACCGAGGATATTGTCATGGCAAAGAAAATCGAAGCTTATATCAAGCTTCAGGTGAAGGCTGGTCAAGCTAATCCCAGTCCGCCGGTCGGTCCCGCATTGGGCCAGCACGGTGTGAACATCATGGAGTTCTGCAAGCAATACAACGCGCAGACCCAGAAAATGGAGCAGGGCATGCCCCTGCCGGTCGTGATCACCGTTTACAGTGATCGCAGCTTTACGTTCATTATCAAAACTCCGCCCGCGACCGTATTGTTGAAGAAAGCGGCCGGTATCAAAAGCGGCAGCAAAGTGCCTAACCGTGACAAGGTCGGCAAAGTCACCCGCGCCCAGTTGGAAGACATCGCCACAACTAAAATGCCTGATCTGACGGCGGCGGATATGGATGCTGCGGTACGCACCATTGCCGGTAGCGCGCGTAGCATGGGTTTGGTAACGGAAGGGGTGAAATAGCCATGGCAAAGATCACGAAGCGCTGGCAGGCCATCGGCGAGAAAGTTGTCGTCGGCAAGCATTACACGGTAGACGACGCGATTAATTTATTGAAATCAGTTCCGCCCGCCAAGTTTGTTGAGTCGGTGGACGTTGCCGTGAATCTCGGTATCGACGCGAAGAAAACTGATCAAGCCGTGCGCGGCGCAACAGTAATGCCGCATGGTCTGGGCAAAGTGGTGCGCGTTGCGGTATTTGCCCAAGGTGCCAATGCGACGGCGGCGAAAGAAGCCGGTGCGGACATCGTGGGTTTTGAGGATTTGGCGGCGCAGATCAAAGCGGGTGGTTCGCTGGATTTTGATGTTGTTATTGCCAGCCCAGACGCTATGCGCGTCGTCGGCCAACTGGGTCAGATTCTCGGCCCCCGTGGTTTGATGCCCAATCCGAAGACCGGCACGGTAACTCCCGATGTGGCAGGCGCAGTGCGTAATGCCAAAGCCGGACAAGTACGTTATCGCATCGACAAAGCCGGGATCATCCACTGCCCCATTGGCAAAGTTAACTTTGATGCGAAAGCACTGAAAGAAAACCTGCAAGCTTTGCTGACCGATTTGCAAAAGCAGAAGCCACCCAGCTCCAAAGGTATCTTTTTGAAGAAGATCACGGTGTCGACCACCATGGGGCCAGGTCTAGTCATCGAACAGTCGTCATTGAGTTTCTAACGCAAAGAACTTTGGGTCGCGTGCGGGATTTCCGTATGCGTGCGTCGAAGACCGTAGGCGCAACGGCGCAAGCCAGAGCTTAATTGAGAGTGTGAAGATTCTGCGCGCGGGTGTTCTCCTGTTCAGCAGTAATAGTCGAGCTCGTCAGCCTACGCAGACGGTGTATCCCCTTCACATTGTGGCGGGTCACCGTAGGTGGGATTGCCTTTGCAATCCTGTGTTTCAACAACTGGAGGTGACACGTGCTTGAATTAGCCCAGAAGCAGGCCATCGTCGCGGAAGTCAATGCGGTCGCGGCAACGGCCGTCTCTGCTATTGCGGCCGAGAATCTTGGCCTCACCGCCGTGCAAATGAATGACTTGCGCAATAAAGCGCGCAAGGAAGGCGTTTACATGCGCGTGGTTAAGAACACGTTAGCGCGTCGCGCGGTCGACGGTACCAGCTTCGCCTGTATGCGCGAGGAATTAGTGGGTCCGTTAGTGCTGGCATTCTCGAAAGAGGATCCAGGTGCTGCAGCGCGCGTGATTTCCGAATTCGTCAAAGGCAACAAAAAGCTGGTGGTGAAAGTCATTTCACTCAGCGGCAAGTTGCTGGCGGCTTCGGATCTCGAACGTCTCGCAAAAATGCCGACCAAGGATCAGGCGATCAGCATGATGATGTCGGTCATGTTGGCTCCGATCACGATGTTGGTGCGCACGATCAACGAGCCTACGTCCAAGCTGGTACGTACGGTGGCGGCAGTCGGTGAGCAAAAACAAACGGCCGGTGGTTAAATAATTTATTAACTTTATAAAGCGCCCGAGGTCGACAAGACCAAGGCGCGATTCAACAGGAGAGTAAGTATCATGGCTGCAACTCAACAAGACATTTTAACTGCCATTTCCAACATGACCGTCCTGGAAGTCGTGGACCTCGTAAAAGCAATGGAGGACAAGTTCGGCGTTTCCGCAGCAGTGGCAGCGGCTCCGGCCGCAGCGGCTGCAGGCGCTCCGGTCGCAGCGGAAAAGACTGAATTTAACGTCGTGATGTCGTCGTTTGGCGAGAACAAAGTCAATGTCATTAAAGTCATCCGTACCATCACCGGTCTGGGCTTGAAAGAAGCGAAAGACTTGGTTGAAGGCGTGCCGTCCATGGTCAAGGAAGGTATTGCCAAGGCTGATGCCGAAGCCATCAAGAAGCAGTTGGAAGAGGCAGGCGCCAAGGTGGAGTTGAAATAAGTCGCGCCTTGAATATCAGCGCACGGCGTTCAGTATTCGACACTTCCCTGCGCAGCAGCGCGGGGAAGTGTCGCGTCGTTCGTTTTTGCAGTTTGAATAATGTTCCAACAACGATTGAGCTGGTGGCGTGGTGCCACCGGCCCGTCGTTATTGGTTTCGCAACAACTTTGAGTTAATTCTCAGGGGAAGACCGATGGCCTATACCTTTACCGAGAAAAAGCGCATCCGCAAGAGCTTTGGCAAACGTCCAGAGATTCTGAAAGAACCTTACTTACTTGCTATCCAAGTGAATTCCTACCGGGAATTCCTGCAGGAAGAGGTCGCACCGGAAAAACGCAAGCCGCAAGGTTTGCATCAGGCATTCAAGTCGGTGTTCCCGATGATCAGCTACTCGGGTTTCGCGTCGTTGGATTACGTCGCGTACCGCTTGGGCACGCCCACGTTTGACGTGCGCGAATGCCAGTTGCGCGGACTCACTTACGCTGCACCGTTGCGCGTGAAAGTGCGTTTGGTCATTTACGACAAAGAAGCGCCTGCAGGCGCCAAGGTCGTGAAGCAGGTCAAGGAGCAGGAAATCTACATGGGCGAAATGCCGCTCATGACTGAAAACGGCACCTTTGTGATTAACGGCACTGAGCGTGTCATTGTGTCGCAGTTGCATCGTTCGCCGGGCGTATTTTTTGATCACGACAAGGGTAAGACGCACAGCTCCGGCAAGTTGCTCTACCACGCGCAAATCATTCCGTATCGCGGGTCGTGGTTGGACTTTGAATTCGATCCTAAAGATTGCGTATTCGTGCGCATCGACCGCCGCCGCAAATTGCCGGCCACGGTGTTGTTGCGCGCGCTGGGTTATTCCAACCAGCAAATTCTTGAAATGTATTTCGAGACCGACCACTTTAAAGTCAAGAAAGACCAGACCCTCAGTTTTGACTTGGTGCCCGAGCGTTTACGTGGTGAAACCGCGTCGTTCGAAATCGAAGTCAAGGGCAAAGTCATTGTCGAAGCGGGTCGTCGTATTACCACGCGTCACGTGCGTGACCTGGAAAAAGCCGGCGTAAAAACTCTTGATGTGCCCAGCGACTACGTGATGGGTCGGGTGTTGTCACATGATGTCGTCGATCCTGCCAGTGGCGAAGTACTTGCCAATGCCAACGATGAAATGAACGTTGAAATCTTCACCAAGTTCATGAAGGCAGGCATCAAAGACTTCAAGACCATTTATGCGAATGATCTGGATCGCGGCCCGTACATCAGCCACACGCTGCGCTTGGATTCCACGCGCACCGATCTTGAAGCCTTGGTGGAAATTTATCGCATGATGCGTCCCGGCGAACCGCCGACCAAAGACGCCTCCATCGCGCTGTTTAACAATTTGTTCTTCAGTCCGGATCGCTATGACCTGTCGCCGGTCGGGCGTATGAAATTTAACCGTCGCGTCGGTCGTCAGGAGATCACCGGCTCGGGCGTGTTGTCGAAGCTTGACATTACTGATGTGCTGCGCACTGTCATCGAAATTCGCAATGGTCGCGGCACGGTGGATGACATTGATCACCTCGGAAATCGCCGCATTCGTAGCGTTGGTGAAATGGTCGAGAACCAGTTCCGTGCCGGCTTGGTACGTGTCGAGCGCGCTGTTAAAGAGCGTTTGAGCTTAGCGGAATCCGAGAATCTGATGCCGCAGGAAATGATCAACGCCAAACCGGTTTCGGCGGCGATCAAGGAATTCTTCGGCTCCAGCCAGCTCTCGCAATTTATGGATCAAAACAACCCCTTGTCCGAAGTGACGCATAAGCGTCGCGTCTCGGCTCTTGGGCCGGGCGGCCTGACGCGCGAGCGCGCTGGGTTCGAAGTCCGCGACGTGCATCCGACGCATTACGGTCGGGTGTGCCCGATTGAAACGCCGGAAGGTCCGAATATCGGACTGATTAATTCGCTTGCTGTGTATGCGCGCACCAATGAGTACGGCTTTTTAGAAACGCCGTATCGCAAAGTGGCCAACAGCCGCGTCACGGATGAGATCAATTATCTGTCCGCGATTGAAGAAGGCGAGTACGTGATCGCGCAGGCGAACGCGACCATGGACAAGAGCGGCAAACTCACTGACACCTTGGTGTCTTGCCGTCACAAGAATGAATTTACGATGTCGACGCCGGAACGCATTAATTACATCGACGTTTCGCCTAAGCAGATTGTGTCAGTGGCAGCCGCGTTGATTCCGTTCTTGGAACACGATGATGCCAACCGCGCCTTGATGGGTTCCAACATGCAACGTCAGGCCGTGCCGACGCTGCGTTCGGAAAAGCCATTGGTCGGTACCGGCATTGAGCGTGCGGTAGCCATTGACTCGGGCGTGACCGTGGTCGCGAAGCGTGGTGGCGTGGTGGATTCCGTTGATGCAGGTCGTATCGTCGTGCGCGTCAACGACACCGAGACCATGCCGGGCGAGTCGGGTGTCGACATTTACACCTTGATCAAATACACGCGTTCCAACCAGAACACCTGTATCAACCAAAAGCCGCTGGTAGTACCCGGCGACACGGTTGCTAAAGGTGATGTGCTGGCCGATGGCCCGTCCACCGATCTGGGTGAATTGGCCTTGGGCCAAAACATGTTGGTCGCCTTCATGCCGTGGAACGGCTACAACTTCGAAGATTCGATTTTGATCTCCGAGCGCGTGGTGCAAGAAGATCGTTACACCACGATCCATATCGAAGAATTGACCTGCGTGGCGCGTGACACCAAGTTGGGCTCGGAAGAAATTTCCGGTGATATTCCCAACGTGGGCGAATCGGCTTTGGCCAAGCTTGACGAAGCAGGGATTGTTTACGTCGGCGCTGAAGTCAAGCCCGGCGACATCCTGGTCGGCAAAGTGACGCCTAAAGGCGAAACGCAACTGACACCTGAAGAAAAATTGCTGCGTGCCATCTTCGGCGAAAAAGCCTCGGACGTGAAAGATACTTCGTTGCGCGTTCCGTCCGGTATGGATGGTACCGTCATCGACGTGCAAGTATTCACGCGCGACGGCGTGCCGAAAGATACGCGTGCCAAGCAAATCGAAGAAGCTGCATTAATAAAAGTAAAAAAGGATTTGCAGGATCAGTACCGCATCATGGAAGACGACGCCTACGATCGCCTGGAAAAAATGCTGGTTGGCAAAGTCGCCGACGGTGGTCCGGCCGGTCTCAAAGCCGGTACCAAAATCGCCAAGCAATATCTGGTCGACTTGCCACGCGACAAGTGGCTCGACATTCGTCTGCGTAACGAAGATACCGGCGGTGACTTGGAAAAGTTTGCCGAGCAAATCAAGCTAAAGCGCACCGAAATGGAAGAAACCTTCATCGCTCAAAAAGCCAAGCTGACGTCGGGTGACGAATTGGCGCCCGGCGTATTGAAGATGGTGAAGGTCTATCTGGCGGTGAAGCGCCGCGTACAGCCCGGTGACAAAATGGCCGGACGTCACGGCAATAAAGGTGTCGTGTCGCAGATCGTGCCGATTGAAGACATGCCGCATTTAGCCGACGGCACGCCGGTCGACTTCGTGTTGAATCCGCTGGGCGTACCTTCGCGTATGAACGTCGGGCAGGTGCTCGAATGTCATTTGGGTTGGGCGGCGAAAGGCCTGGGCCGCAAAATCGGCCAAATGGTCGACGAAATGCAGAAGGCGGCGGAGATTCGCAAATTCCTCGACAAGATCTACAACAGCAGCGGCAAGAAAGAAGACCTGGCGTCATTGAACGACGACGAAATTTTGGGTCTTGCCGAGAATCTGCGCAGCGGTGTGCCGATGGCCACACCGGTGTTCGATGGTGCGCATGAAACCGAAATCAAGAACATGTTGGCCTTGGCGGGCTTGCCCACCAGCGGTCAGACCACCTTGATTGACGGGCGTACCGGCGAAACCTTCGAGCGCCCGGTGACGGTGGGATACATGTACATGCTCAAGCTCAACCACTTGGTGGATGACAAGATGCATGCGCGTTCCACTGGCCCCTACAGCCTGGTCACGCAACAGCCCTTGGGCGGTAAGGCGCAATTCGGCGGTCAACGCTTCGGTGAAATGGAAGTGTGGGCGCTCGAGGCCTACGGTGCGTCGTACACCTTGCAGGAAATGCTAACGGTCAAGTCGGACGATGTGAACGGTCGTACCAAGATGTACAAAAACATCGTCGACGGCGACCACCGTATGGATGCCGGCATGCCGGAGTCCTTCAATGTATTGCTGAAGGAAATCCGCGCGCTGGGTATCGACATCGAACTTGAACAGTTCTAGTTGATGCAAGCTTGACATTATCGTTCACGGTGTTGAACCAGGTAAATCGCGTAGCCGCGTAAGCAGGAGTGAACATGAAAGATCTTCTCAATCTTTTAAAGCAACAGAACCAGACCGAAGATTTCGATGCCATTCGCATTGGGCTGGCCTCGCCCGACAAAATTCATTCTTGGTCGTATGGTGAGGTCAAGAAACCCGAAACCATCAATTACCGCACCTTCAAGCCGGAGCGTGATGGCTTGTTCTGCGCGAAGATTTTCGGACCGGTCAAAGATTACGAGTGCTTGTGCGGTAAATACAAGCGCCTCAAACATCGTGGCGTGATTTGCGAAAAATGCGGCGTGGAAGTCACGCTGGCCAAGGTGCGCCGCGAGCGCATGGGCCACATTGAGCTCGCCTCGCCTGTGGCGCATATCTGGTATTTGCGTTCGTTGCCGTCGCGCATCGGTTTGTTGCTCGACATGACCTTGCGCGACATCGAGCGCGTGTTGTATTTCGAAGCCTTCGTGGTGATCGACCCGGGCATGACACAATTGGAGCGCGGTCAGTTGCTCTCCGATGAAGCCTATCTCGAAGCCATCGAAGAGTACGGCGATGAGTTTGACGCGCGCATGGGCGCCGAAGCGATTCTTGAATTGCTCAAGTCGCTCGACATGCAAAAAGAAATGGAACGCCTGCGTGAGGAATTGCCCAACACGACGGCCGAAACCAAGTCGAAGAAAATCGCCAAGCGCCTGAAGCTGATAGAGTCGTTCCTCGCGTCAGGTAACAAACCGCAATGGATGATCATGACGGTGTTGCCGGTGCTGCCGCCGGATCTGCGCCCGCTGGTGCCGCTCGATGGCGGCCGTTTCGCGACCTCGGATTTGAATGATTTGTACCGCCGCGTGATCAACCGCAACAATCGCTTGAAGCGGTTGTTGGATCTGAACGCGCCCGACATTATTGTGCGTAACGAAAAACGCATGTTGCAAGAAGCGGTCGATGCGCTGCTCGACAACGGTCGTCGCGGTCGCGCCATCACCGGTTCCAACAAGCGCCCGCTCAAGTCGCTGGCCGACATGATCAAGGGCAAGCAAGGCCGCTTCCGCCAAAATCTGTTGGGCAAGCGCGTCGATTACTCCGGTCGTTCGGTAATCGTGGTCGGTCCGACACTGCGCCTGCATCAATGCGGATTGCCCAAGAAAATGGCGCTGGAATTATTCAAGCCGTTCATCTTCAGCAAGCTCGAATTGCGTGGCCTCGCCACCACCATCAAGGCCGCAAAAAAGATGGTCGAACGCGAAGGTCCCGAAGTATGGGACATCCTCGAAGAAGTGATTCGTGAACATCCAGTATTGTTAAATCGCGCCCCGACTTTGCATCGTTTGGGTATCCAGGCGTTCGAGCCGGTGTTGATTGAAGGCAAGGCGATTCAGTTGCATCCGTTGGTGTGTACTGCGTTCAACGCAGACTTCGACGGCGACCAAATGGCCGTGCATGTGCCGCTGTCGATTGAAGCGCAGATCGAAGCGCGCGCGCTGATGATGTCGACCAACAACGTGTTGTCGCCCGCGAACGGCGAGCCGGTGATTGTGCCGACGCAGGACGTGGTGCTGGGTCTTTACTATATGACCCGCGACCGCGTGAATGCCAAAGGTGAAGGCAGCGTGTTTGTCGACACCGCCGAAGTGCACCGCGCTTATGAAAGCCGCGCCGTGGATTTGCATGCGAAAGTACGCGTGCGCATGTGCAACACGGTGGTGGGCACGAAAGGCGAGCGGCAGAAAATTACCGCGTTGGTGAACACCACGGTCGGTCGTGCATTGTTGTCGGAGATTTTGCCTGACGGCTTCCCGTTCGAGTTGATCAATCGGCCGATGACGAAAAAAGCCTCGTCTTCGATCATCAATGTTTGCTATCGCGACCTGGGCTTGAAAGAAGCGGTCATTTTCGCAGATCGTCTGATGTACATGGGCTTCCACTATGCGACACGCTCGGGTGTGTCGATCGGTGTGAACGACATGGTGGTGCCGGAGGAAAAACAAAAAATCATCGGCGCTGCCGAAATTCAGGTCAAGGAAATCGAGGATCAATACACCTCGGGTCTGGTGACCAACGGCGAGCGTTACAACAAGGTCGTCGACATCTGGTCGCGCGCCAACGATCAAGTCGCCAAGGCGATGATGGAAAAACTCGGCTCGGAAGAAGTGATTGATGCCAAGGGCAACAAGGTACGTCAAGCGTCGTTCAATCCGATTTACATGATGGCCGACTCCGGTGCACGCGGTAGCGCAGCACAGATTCGTCAGTTGGCCGGTATGCGCGGTTTAATGGCCAAGCCCGACGGCTCCATCATCGAAACGCCAATCACTGCGAACTTCCGCGAAGGCCTGGACGTATTGCAGTACTTTATTTCCACGCACGGTGCGCGTAAAGGTTTGGCCGATACCGCGCTCAAGACTGCGAACTCCGGTTATCTGACCCGGCGTCTGGTCGATGTTGCGCAGGATTTGGTGGTTACCGAAGTTGACTGCGGTGCCACCGATGGCTTGATGATGACGCCGTTAATCGAAGGCGGTGATGTTGTTGAAGCCTTGCGTGAGCGTGTGCTCGGGCGTGTCGTTGCGCAGGATGTGTTGAGCGCAAATGGCAAAGTCGCAGTGAGCGCGGGAACCCTGCTCGATGAAAAAATGGTCGATTTGCTCGAAGAAATGAGCATTGATCAGTTGCTGGTGCGTTCAGCGATTACTTGTCGTTCGCGTTATGGTGTGTGCGCGTCCTGTTATGGTCGTGACCTGGCACGTGGGCACCTGGTTAACATGGGTGAGGCGGTCGGCGTTATTGCCGCGCAGTCCATCGGCGAGCCGGGAACCCAGTTGACCATGCGTACCTTCCATATCGGTGGTGCAGCTTCGCGATCGGCGTCGGCCAACAATATCGAAGTGAAATCCAAAGGTACGATCAAGCTGCACAACATCAAAATTGTCGCGCACAAGAGCGGCAACGTTGTCGCCGTATCGCGTTCCGGTGAAATCACCGTGGTGGATGCGCATGGTCGTGATCGTGAGCGTTACAAATTGCCTTACGGTGCGGTAATTTCCGTGCAGGACGGTGCCGAGGTTAACCTCGGACGTATCGTCGCAACCTGGGATCCGCATACCCATCCGATCATCACTGAGGTGGCGGGCCGGGTGAAGTTCTTCGACTTCATTGAAGGCGTTACCGTACAGCGTCAAGTCGACGAAGTGACCGGGTTGAGTAGCCTGGTCGTGACTGATCCGAAACAACGTGGCGGTGCGGCGAAAGACTTGCGTCCCATTGTCAAGCTTGTCGACGCAAAAGGTAAAGACCTGCTCCTGGTGGGTACGGAAATACCGGCGAGTTACTTCTTGCCAGGTGGTGCAATCGTAAGTCTTGAAGATGGTACCGAAGTGGCTGTGGGCGACGTCGTCGCGCGCTTGCCGCAGGAATCGTCCAAGACCCGTGACATCACCGGCGGTTTGCCGCGCGTGGCCGAGTTGTTCGAAGCCCGCAAGCCCAAAGAGCCGTCCATTCTCGCGGAAATCACCGGCACGGTGAGCTTCGGTAAAGAAACTAAGGGCAAGCAGCGTTTGTTAATCACGCCCGCCGACGGCGGCGAGCCGCACGAGGAAATGATTCCGAAGTGGCGTCATATCACGGTGTTCGAAGGTGAGCATGTGGAACGCGGCGAAGTCATTGTGGAAGGCGCGCCCAATCCGCATGACATTTTGCGTTTGCTTGGTGTCGAAGCGTTGGCCAACTACATCGTTAACGAAGTGCAGGACGTTTACCGTCTGCAAGGCGTGAAGATCAACGATAAACACATTGAAGTCATCGTGCGCCAGATGCTGCGTAAGGTTGAGATCAAATACTCCGGTGATACGCGTTATTTGAAGGGCGAGCAGTTGGATCGTCACCGTGTGGGTGAGGAAAATGATCGCGTCATTGCGGCCGGTAAGCAGGCGGCGATTGTGGAGCCGTTGCTGCACGGTATTACCAAGGCATCACTCGGTACCGATTCCTTTATCTCGGCGGCGTCCTTCCAGGAGACAACGCGGGTGTTGACCGAAGCTTCCGTGACGGGTCGTGTGGATCTGTTGCGTGGCTTGAAGGAAAACGTCATCGTCGGGCGCCTCATACCGGCAGGTACCGGCATGGCCTACCATCTGGAACGTCGTCGTCGACGTGCGGAAGCAGGCGGCTTGGCTGAGCAGTCGGTGCGAGGTTTGGGTGAAGCGGCCGGTAGTGAAGTCGAAGAGATAATGGAGTAGTCGTCTCGAACGGCAGCTATTTCCAGGGCATAAATTTTGATAAGGCATATTCGAACGGGTGTACGACGGCAGAAAACACGAACGCAACCAATATAAGTTTTCGTTCGCGCTTGACAGTCTTTAAGTGTCTGCCTAAAATCCCCGCTCCTTACAGACAGGCCGGGTTTCCCTGCCTGTCGTTTTATTTAGAGGGTTGGAGTAAATAATGGCCACAGTCAACCAGTTAGTGCGCAAACCACGCGTACGCGTCGTCAAAAAAAGCAAGATGCCGGCGTTGGAGTCCTGCCCGCAAAAACGTGGCGTGTGCACTCGCGTGTATACCACGACTCCGAAGAAGCCTAATTCAGCTTTGCGCAAGGTGGCTAAAGTCCGCCTGACTAACGGTTTTGAAGTGATCACCTATATCGGTGGTGAAGGTCATAATTTGCAAGAGCACTCCGTGGTTCTGATTCGTGGCGGTCGTGTAAAAGATCTGCCTGGTGTGCGTTACCACGTGGTGCGCGGCAGTCTCGACACCTCAGGTGTGCAAAATCGTAAGCAGAGTCGTTCGAAGTACGGCGCAAAGCGTCCCAAGTCTTAATCTGCTCGGCAAGGTTTAAATAGGAATTTTCAGCGTATGGCGCGTAGACGAGTTGCAGCAAAACGAGCAGTCATCCCCGATCCGAAGTTTGGTGACGTGTTGCTTTCAAAGTTCATCAACACCGTGATGAAGAGCGGGAAGAAGTCCGTTGCTGAAAAAATCATCTACGGTGCACTGGTGCGCATCGAAGAGAAGAAAAAGACTGACCCGCGCGAGTTGCTGACCAAGGCGTTAGATAACGTTCGCCCGATGGTTGAAGTCAAGTCCCGTCGCGTCGGTGGTGCAACCTATCAGGTTCCTGTCGAAGTGCGCTCCGAGCGCCGTAATGCGTTAGCAATGCGCTGGTTAGTCGAAGCGGCGCGTGCGCGCAGTGAGAAGTCGATGGGTATGCGTTTGGCTGGCGAGATTATGGATGCAGCCGAGAGCAAAGGCACGGCAGTCAGAAAGCGCGAAGATGTGCACCGTATGGCTGAGGCCAATAAAGCATTCGCACATTATCGCTGGTAGTAGCAGCAACAGATTCATTGCAGATTTTAGTTAGAGGTTTTTCCCGTGGCCCGCAAAACTCCCATTGAGCGTTATCGCAACATCGGTATCATGGCGCATATTGACGCCGGTAAAACCACGGCCACAGAACGCATTCTGTTTTATACCGGCGTATCGCACAAAATCGGTGAAGTGCATGATGGCGCCGCGACCATGGACTGGATGGAGCAGGAACAAGAGCGCGGCATTACGATTACCGCTGCAGCCACAACCTGCTTCTGGAGCGGCATGGCCAAGCAGTTTCCTGAGCATCGCTTCAATATTATTGATACTCCCGGCCACGTAGATTTCACGATTGAAGTCGAACGCTCGCTACGCGTGCTGGATGGTGCGATTTTCGTTTTGTGTGCGGTTGGTGGTGTACAGCCGCAGTCTGAGACCGTCTGGCGTCAAGCCAATAAATATCATGTCCCGCGCCTTGCGTTCGTCAACAAGATGGATCGCGCTGGTGCAAACTTCCTGAATGTGGTGAAACAGTTGCGTGAACGCCTCGGCGCCCGGCCGGTGCCGTTGCAATTGCCAATTGGCCAGGAAGAAAAATTTGTCGGCGTCGTCGACCTAATCAAGATGAAGGCAATTTACTGGGATGATGCATCTCAGGGTATGAAGTTTGAGGAAAAAGAAATTCCCGCAGATATGGTTGCGGCGTGCAATGACTGGCACGACAAGATGGTGGAAGCGGCAGCCGAAGCTAATGAAACGCTGTCAGAAAAATATTTGGGCGGCATCGCATTAACCGTCGAAGAAATTATTGCTGGTTTGCGTGAACGCAATATCAAGATGGAGATCGTGCCGGTGTTGTGCGGATCGGCCTTTAAGAATAAAGGCGTGCAGGCAGCGTTGGATGCGGTGATTCATTTCCTTCCTGCGCCTGTCGATGTGCCCGCAATTGTCGGGCACTTGGACGACAAGGATGGAACTGAAGCTGAGCGCCATGCCTCCGATGAGGAACCGTTCGCCGCGCTGGCCTTCAAGATCATGACCGACCCGTTCGTTGGCACGTTGACCTTTTTCCGTGTTTACTCGGGCGTGCTGAATTCTGGCGACACTCTATATAACCCGGTCAAAGATCGTAAAGAGCGCATCGGCCGCATGGTGCAGATGCATGCGAATACGCGTGAAGAGTTAAAGGAAGTTCGCGCGGGAGATATTGCTGCTGCGGTGGGTTTAAAAGACGTCACTACAGGCGACACGCTGTGCAGCCTGGAGGACATTATTACCTTGGAGCGCATGGAATTCCCTGAGCCGGTAATTTCCGTTGCTATCGAGCCCAAGACCAAGCCGGATCAGGAAAAAATGGGTATCGCGCTGAGTAAATTGGCGCAGGAAGATCCGTCGTTTCGTGTACGTTCCGACGAAGAAACCGGTCAGACAATTATTTCCGGCATGGGTGAATTGCACCTCGAAGTCCTCGTTGAGCGTATGCGTCGCGAGTTCAAGGTTGAGGCCAACGTAGGTGCGCCGCAAGTGGCTTACCGCGAAACGATTCGCAAGTCAGTGGAGAGCGAAGGTAAGTTCGTGCGTCAGTCCGGTGGTCGTGGTCAATACGGTCATGTGTGGCTACGTATCGAGCCGCAAGAAGTGGGCAAAGGTTTCGAATTCATCAACGAAATCGTTGGCGGTACCGTGCCGCGTGAGTACATTCCAGCGGTACAAAAAGGTATCGAAGAGCAATTACAAAATGGTGTGCTTGCCGGCTACCCGGTGGTGGATGTGAAAGTCTCGATCTTCGATGGCTCGTATCATGATGTTGACTCTAACGAAATGGCGTTTAAAATCGCCGGCTCGATGGGCTTTAAAGATGGTTGCGCCAAGGCCAGTCCGGTACTGCTCGAGCCCATCATGAAGGTTGAAGTGGTTACGCCCGAACAAAACATGGGTGATGTGATTGGTGACTTGAATCGTCGTCGTGGTGTCATTCAAGCCATGGAAGATTCCATTTCCGGCAAGGTGGTGCGTGCGGAAGTTCCGCTCGCTGAGATGTTTGGTTACTCCACAGATTTGCGTTCGGCGACTCAAGGTCGCGCGACCTACACGATGGAATTCGGTCATTACACCGAAGCCCCTGCCAGCGTTGCTCAGGCGGTAATCAAGAAGTCGAAGCAATAGCAAAAAATGACCAGAGTGCGTGCGGAAACGTCGCGCGCGGGGATGTTTGACCCATTAATTCAGTGTTTAGATTGAGAGAGGTGCAAGCCGTGTCCAAGGGTAAATTCGAACGTACAAAGCCACACGTGAATGTCGGAACGATAGGTCACGTGGATCACGGCAAGACCACCTTAACGGCAGCGCTGACCAAAGTGCTGGCGGAGAAATACGGTGGCGAATTCAAAGCCTACG
>JANMQQ010000348.1:0-30904 GCA_031370545.1 Gammaproteobacteria bacterium | reverse complement strand
CACCCCGTTCTTCAAAGGCTACCGTCCGCAGTTCTACTTCCGCACCACCGACGTCACCGGTGCGGTGGAGCTGCCGGAAGGCGTCGAAATGGTCATGCCCGGCGACAACGTCAAAGTGGTGGTGAGTTTGATCAACCCCATTGCGATGGAACCCGGTGCGCGCTTCGCGATTCGTGAAGGTGGACGGACCGTCGGCGCAGGCGTGGTAGCAAAGATTTTTGAGTAACACGTGCAGGAGCACCGCGCCAGTATGTCATGGCGCGGTGCTCCTGAAACGAATTTGAAGCAGTGTAAATAGAGCGATATCCATGGCAGCTAACCAAAGAATTCGTATTCGCTTGAAAGCGTTTGATCATCGGCTGATTGATCAGTCTGCGAAAGAAATTGTCGAGACCGCAAAGCGTACTGGTGCGCAAGTGCGTGGCCCGATTCCATTGCCCACGAAGATGGAGCGCTTTACCGTGCTGACCTCGCCGCATGTGGACAAAGATGCGCGTGACCAGTACGAAATACGCACCCATAAGCGCTTGATGGATATCGTTGATCCAACCGACAAAACGGTGGATGCGTTGATGAAGCTGGATTTGGCCGCAGGTGTTGACGTTCAAATCAAATTGAGCTGATTGGCGGTAGCCGGTCGGCATAGGTCGTAGCGTACGCAGAATATAGACGGTGAAGCGCGCTTCCCGGTGAGTTGAGGAGATGGCAATGGCGATGGGTTTAATCGGGAAAAAACGCGGCATGACTCGAATTTTTACTGCGGATGGTGAGTCGATCCCGGTTACGGTGATCGTCGTTGAGCCGAATATCGTGACGCAAGTAAAAAGCGCGGAGCGCGATGGCTATCGCGCGTTGCAGGTTGCAACGGGTTCGCGTCGCCCAGGTCGTGTGACTAAAGCATTGGCGGGTCAATACGCCAAGGCCAGCGTAGCTCCTGGACGAAAACTACGTGAGTTTCGCGTCGGTGAGAAAGAGGCTACGGAAGCGGGTGTTGCAACAGAATTTAAAGTTGATTTGTTTAAGGAAGGTCAGTTGGTGGATGTCACCGGTGTATCCATGGGTAAGGGATTTGCGGGCACTATCAAACGTCATCATTTCACCATGGGTGATGCAACGCATGGTAACTCGCGCGCGCATCGTGCTCCAGGCTCTATTGGTCAACGTCAGACCCCGGGCCGCGTATTCAAAGGCAAGAAGATGGCTGGCCATTTAGGTAATGCGCGACGAACGGCGCAAAATTTAGTCGTCGTGCGCGTCGATATTGAGCGCAATGTGTTGTTGGTGAAAGGTGCGGTGCCGGGTTCGAAGGGTGGTGATGTTATTGTGCGACCGGCTGCGAAGTCCGGCGCCTGAGGAATTAGAATATGGAACTGCAAGTGACCAGCTCCGGTGGCAAAGCCGGTAAAAGTATCACGGTCTCGGATGATGCGTTTGCGCGTGAATACAACGAGCCTTTGATCCATCAGGTTGTTACGGCGTATCTCGCTGCCGGACGTTCTGGCACGCACGCGCAAAAAACGCGTTCGCAAGTGCGCGGTGGTGGTCGCAAACCGTACGCTCAGAAGGGTACCGGCCAGGCGCGCGCGGGTACGATTCGTTCCCCGTTATGGCGTGGTGGCGGAAAAATCTTCGCTGCGGTGACACAAGACTATTCACAAAAAGTAAACAAGAAAATGTATCGCGCGGCACTCAGCTCTATTATTTCGGAGTTGGTGCGTCAAGGTCGCCTGATCGTGGTTGAGGATCTGTCACTGTCCGCTCCCAAAACCAAGGAGTTGGCCGCAAAGATGGCGGCGATGGGCTTGGTTGACGCGTTGCTGGTGACTGAGCAGACGGATGCTAACTTGGCGTTGGCCTCGCGCAATATCCATCGTGTGAATGCTTGTGCGGTGAGCGAGATTAACCCGGTGAGCCTGATCAAGCAGGACAAGGTATTGATCACTCCCGGCGCGGTTAAGAAGCTTCAGGAGATGTTGGCATGACTACGCATGTGACTCACTTAGAGAATGTATTGCTCGCGCCGCATGTGACTGAAAAGGCCACGCGTCTCGCCGACAAGCACAGGACGTATGTGTTCAAAGTGCAGAAAGGTGCCGACAAAGCCACGATCAAACGTGCGACTGAAACCATGTTCAGCGTGAAGGTGGACAGTGTGCGCGTTGTGAATGTAAAAGGAAAAATGAAGCGCGCGGGCGGTCGTCCCGGTGGCCGCTCTAGCTGGAAAAAAGCCTACGTTACGTTGATGACGGGTTTTGACATCAACTTCATGGGTAAAGAGTAAGCGCGAAATTTTGATCGCAAGTTTGAAGGAATAAGCCAATGACGTTGCTTAAAGTAAAGCCCACATCTCCTGGCCGCCGCGCAGTAGTAAAAGTGGTGCCCGTTGGGTTGCACAAGGGCGCGCCTTACGCGCCATTGTTGGAGAAAAAGAACAAGACCGGTGGCCGTAACAATAATGGTCGCATCACGACCCGTCATGTGGGCGGCGGACACAAGCAGCATTATCGCGTGATTGACATGAAGCGCGACAAAGATGGTATTCCAGGACACGTTGAGCGTTTGGAATACGATCCCAACCGCAGTGCGCACATTGCCTTGGTGTTGTACGCGGATGGGGAGCGCCGGTACGTGATCGCTGCGAAGGGTATGCAGCCGGGAACGGAAATTATTTCTGGACCAGAAGCACAAATTAAACCAGGCAACTGTTTGCAAGTACGGAATATCCCAGTGGGTACCACGGTACATTGTGTCGAACTCAAGCCGGGGAAAGGTGCCCAGTTAGGCCGTAGCGCGGGTGCTGGCGTGCAGTTGATTGCGAAGGAAGGCGATTACGCGACCATTCGTATGCGTTCGGGTGAAATGCGCAAAGTTCACTTGGAATGCAAGGCGACGATTGGTGAAGTCGGTAATGAAGAACATAATCTGCGCTCGCTGGGTAAGGCGGGTGCCTCACGCTGGCGTGGTATTCGCCCCACGGTGCGTGGCACAGCGATGAACCCGGTGGACCATCCGCACGGTGGTGGTGAAGGTCGCACCAAGGGTGGTCGTCATCCAGTCTCACCTTGGGGTGTTCCGACCAAGGGTTACAAGACCCGTGCGAACAAGCGCACCAATCGCATGATCGTGCGTGATCGTCGCAAGTAATAGCTTATAGAGGATTTGATCCGTGGCGCGTTCAATTAAGAAAGGTCCCTTCGTCGATTTGCATCTTGCGAAGAAAGTGCAGCAGGCGATTGATACCAGCAGCAAGAAGCCGATCAAGACCTGGTCGCGGCGTTCCATGGTTATCCCTGAAATGGTTGGAATGACCATTGCGGTGCATAACGGCAAACTGCATGTGCCGGTGTTCGTTACTGAAAACATGGTCGGTTACAAGCTCGGTGAGTTCTCCCCAACGCGCACCTTCCGTGGGCACAGTGGCGACAAAAAAGTAGCCAAGGCTTAAATCACGGCAAGAAGTTCTAATTGAGAGGCAGCAACGATGGAAGCAGCGGCGAAATTGAAGTTTTGTCGAATCTCAGCCCAAAAGGCGCGGTTGGTCGCAGATCAAGTACGCGGCTTGCCCGTGGAGCGTGCATTAAACATATTGCGATTCAGTACCAAAAAGGCGGCGCATTTAGTCACTAAGGTTCTAGAGTCCGCAATCGCAAATGCAGAGCACAACGAAGGCGCGGATGTTGACGAATTAAAAGTCAAATCCATTTGCGTTGACGAGGGCCCGAGTTACAAGCGGATGATGCCGCGGGCAAAGGGACGGGGTAATCGAATTCTTAAGCGCACCAGCCACATCACCGTGGCGGTGGCAGACCAGTGAGAGCGAGGCAGTAATGGGCCATAAAGTTCACCCGACCGGTTTCCGGCTTGGCGTCATCAAAGATTGGACGTCGACGTGGTATGCCGATTCCAAGAATTTCCCGGAGTTTCTGAACGCGGATTTGAAGGTGCGTGCGTTCATCAAGGAAAAGCTTAAGCAGGCGTCTGTAAGTCGCGTGCAAATTGAGCGCCCGGCACGTAATGCGCGCATCACGATTCATACCGCGCGTCCTGGCATTGTGATTGGCAAGAAGGGTGA
The DNA here is from genome assembly GCA_031370545.1 of Gammaproteobacteria bacterium. Classification (GTDB taxonomy): domain Bacteria; phylum Pseudomonadota; class Gammaproteobacteria; order SG8-11; family SG8-11; genus UBA6921. The sequence continues at coordinate 26,832 of JANMQQ010000348.1, read as the reverse complement.
AGACGTCGAGTCGCTGCGTCAGCAAGTGTCCCAAATGATGGGTGTGCCGGTACACATCAATATCGAAGAAGTACGCAAGCCCGAGTTGGATGCGTACTTGGTTGCGGAGAGCGTCGCGCAACAATTGGAGCGCCGTATTATGTTTCGTCGCGCGATGAAGCGCGCCGTAACTAATGCGATGCGGTTGGGTGCAAAAGGCGTAAAAATTTGTGTGGCAGGACGTTTGAACGGTTCTGAAATTGCGCGTACTGAATGGTATCGCGAAGGCCGTGTGCCTCTACATACGCTACGTGCTGACATTGATTATGGGTTCGCTGAGGCGAACACAACTTACGGAATTATTGGCGTGAAATTATGGATCTTTAAAGGCGAGGTATTTGATACCAAGCCGCAAGATGCAAATACCACAGCCGAAAAAGTTGCAACGAACTAACAGTTAGAAGGCATTTCCATGCTGCAGCCCAAGCGCACTAAATTTCGTAAACAGATGAAGGGTCGTAACCGCGGTTTTGCTACTGCGGGTAACCAAGTCAGTTTTGGTGATTACGGCCTAAAAGCGACCACGCGTGGTCAGTTGACGCAGCGTCAGCTGGAAGCTGCGCGACGGGCCATGAGCCGACATATTAAGCGTGGCGGAAAAATCTATATTCGGGTGTTTCCCGACAAGCCCATCAGCAGAAAGCCACTGGAAGTTCGTATGGGTAGCGGTAAAGGTAATGTCGAGTACTGGGTTGCGCCCATTAAGCCTGGCTTTGTGCTTTATGAAATGGATGGCGTCACTGAAGAAACTGCACGTGAGGCTTTCCGTTTGGCGGCGGCAAAACTGCCATTTCGAACCACGTTTGTATCGCGAACGGTGATGTGATGAACGCGCAAGAATTAAGAGCTAAGAAGTCAGCGGATCTGAATACGGATTTGGCTGCCTTGTTGAAAGAACAATTTAATTTACGCATGCAGAAAGCGACCGGTCAGTTGAGTAAGGCTAGTCAGTTGAAGGCAGTGCGCCGCGATATCGCGCGGGTCAAAATGGTGTTAAACGAGAAGCAACCAGCGGGTGGTGGACCATGATGGAACAAGAGAAAACGGCGCGCACCATGAGTGGGCGCGTGGTTAGCGACAAAATGGATAAAACCATTACGGTCTTGATTGAGCGGCGCGTGCCGCACCCCGTGTACGGTAAGTATGTGCGCCGCAGTACGAAGATCCACGCGCACGATCAGAACAACGAATGTAAGGAAGGTGATACGGTCGTGATCGAGCCGTGCCGCCCATTGGCAAAAACGAAATCTTGGCGTTTGGTTAAGATTTTAGAGAAAGCCAAAGAGCAGTAGCAGATTCGCTGGTGCTTTCATAAAACTATTCATGGTATGATTCGCCCCCTTTTTGAGGGTCGGGTCGGAGTGCTATTCGGCCTTTGTTGGAGATGCGTAAATGATTCAAGTGCGAACCAGTTTGGAGGCGGCGGACAATAGCGGTGCGCGCCGAATCATGTGCATTAAAGTGCTTGGTGGCAGCAATCGCCGTTACGCAAATGTTGGTGACGTGATCAAAGTTAGCATTAAGGAAGCGGTGCCGCGCGGCAAGGTAAAGAAGGGTGAAGTTTATGATGCGGTAGTTGTACGTACCCGCAAAGGCGTTCGTCGTGCCGATGGTTCTTTGATCCGCTTTGATGGTAATGCCGCCGTATTACTGAATAACCAGTTACAGCCCATCGGTACGCGTATTTTTGGGCCCGTCACTCGCGAGCTGCGCAACGAACAATTTATGAAAATTGTTTCGTTGGCGCCCGAAGTGCTGTAGCGGAAAGGATTGATATTATGCGCAAGATAAAAAAGGGCGATGACGTAATCGTTATCGCAGGTAAAGACAAGGGCAAGCGTGGCAATGTCACGCGTGTGCTGCCGGAAGGGCGCGTTATTGTGGAAGGCGCAAATATGATCAAGCGCCACACGAAGCCTAATCCAAACGCGGGCCAAGCCGGAGGCATAGTGGAGAAGGAAGCATCGCTTGATGATTCCAATATCGCGATCTTTAACACCGCCACCGGTAAAGCTGACCGCGTCGGATTCCGAACCTTGGAAGACGGACGCAAGGTACGTTACTTCAAGTCTACTAAAGAAGTGTTGGATGTGTAATTGTCAAGGCGGCGATGAATCATGGCTAGGCTAAAAGAATTTTACCAACAAACCGTAGTTCCGCAGTTGATGAAGCAATTCAACTACGCCTCGGTTATGGAAGTTCCGCGTGTTACCAAGGTCACACTGAACATGGGTGTGGGTGAGGCCGTCGCGGATAAAAAGATAATGGATAATGCAGTAGAGGATATGACCAAGATTGGCGGCCAAAAGCCAGTGACTACCCTGTCACGCAAGTCAATCGCAGGGTTCAAGATCCGCGAAGGAATTCCTATCGGTTGCAAAGTGACGTTGCGCCGCGAGCGGATGTACGAATTCATGGATCGTCTTATCAGCGTTGCTATTCCGCGCATTCGTGACTTCCGTGGTTTAAATGGCCGTTCGTTTGATGGGCGAGGCAATTACAGCATGGGTGTCAAAGAACAGATTATTTTTCCAGAAATCGAATATGACAAGATCGATGCGATTCGAGGCATGGACATTACCATCACAACTACCGCGAAGACCGACGCTGAGGCGCGCGCGCTGCTGATGGCATTCAATTTACCGTTGCGGACTTGAGGAGCGAATAATGGCGAAGTTATCGGTGATACTGCGTGGTCAAAATCGCGAACTGATGGTAAAGAAATTCGCTGCACGTCGTGCGCAGATCAAAGCCAAATTGCAGAGCCCCAAGACCAGCGATGAAGAGCGTGATGAGTTGCGAAAGAAATTGCAGTCATTGCCGCGCGATGCAAGTCCAGTTCGTTTGCGCAATCGCTGTCGCATCACCGGCCGACCGCACGGGGCATATCGTAAGTTTGGTTTAGGGCGTAACAAGTTACGTGAAGCTGCCATGCGTGGGGATATCCCAGGCTTGGTTAAAGCGAGCTGGTAAAGTATCTCCTTAGGAGTTCAAAAAAGCATGTGTATGACTGATCCAATTAGCGACATGTTGACCCGCATTCGCAATGCGCTAGGCGCAAACAAGCCTGATGTCACCATGGGTGCATCGAAGCTTCGTCAGTCGATTGCAAAGGTTCTGTTGGAAGAAGGCTTCATTGGAGGCTATTCAGTTAACGGTACGGGTGCCAAGGCGGAGCTTAATGTCGTGTTGCGCTACCACGAAGGTAAGCCCGCGATCGAAAAAGTGCGACGTATTAGCACGCCGGGTTTGCGCGTGTATTGCGGCAAAGACAAGTTGCCAAAAATCATGGGTGGGTTGGGAATTGCGTTGGTTTCCACTTCAGCTGGAATTATGACCGACCGTGCTGCGCGCAAGCTCGGGCACGGCGGCGAAGTTTTGTGTTACGTACAGTAACGGAGCATCTATGTCGCGAGTTGCCAATCAACCGATTTCAATTCCCAAGGGCGTGGACGTTAATATTAACGGCCAATCCGTGACGGTGAAAGGACCTAAGGGCACGCTTCAGTATGCTGTGCCTGGTGAAGTTAAAGTAACAAAAGACGGCGACGTTTTGTCGTGTGTGTATGCGGCTGAGCAGGGTAATGCTAATGCGCTCGCCGGGACGACGCGCGCTAATTTGAATAACTGCGTGCGCGGAGTCAGTCAGGGCTTTGAAAAAAAGTTGGAGTTAGTCGGTGTTGGATATCGCGCCCAAGCGCAGGGTAAAAAGCTCAATCTTACGTTGGGCTTTTCTCATCCTTTGGATTTTCCAGTTCCACAAGGCATTACGATTGAAACTCCGAGTCAAACCGAAATCCTCATAAAGGGTATCGACCGCCAGCAGGTTGGGCAGGTTGCTGCGGTAATCCGGGGCTATCGCCCGCCTGATGCCTACAAGGGCAAGGGCGTCCGTTATTCTAATGAAGTGATTGTGTTGAAAGAAGCGAAGAAGAAGTAGGAAAAGTAGTTGTCTGGCTCGTGTTTTTGATGGCGGGCGTACGTCGCTGGTTTGTCCTGTTATTACCACCATCGCGCTCGAACTAGCAGCGCGATATCGCAGAGTTTGTGAGGCTTGAGGCTATGGATAAGAAAGAATCACGTATGCGTCGCGCACGTCGTACGCGCGCCAAGATTCGCGAGATGGGTGTGTATCGTTTGTCGGTGCATCGGACCTCGCAGCACACTTACGCGCAGGTTCTCGCGCCGAATGGCAGTGAAGTTGTCGCCTGCGCCTCGACGTTAGAAAAGCATGTGCGTGACGTGTTAGTCACCGATGGTGTGACACACAGCGGCAATGTCAAGGCTGCGGCAGTGGTTGGCAAATTGCTCGCTGAGCGCGCGAGATCAAAGGGCGTAACCAGCGTAGCTTTTGATCGCTCTGGCTTTAAGTACCACGGCCGTGTGAAAGCGCTGGCCGACGCCGCTCGGGAAGGTGGGTTGCAATTTTAAGGGTTAGTTTGGCGCATCACGTCGCAGGACAAAGGTAGAACGCTATGGCGAGTATCGAATCCAGTAAAAACGATGGCTTCATCGAGAAATTGATTGCAGTGAATCGTGTATCCAAAACCGTAAAAGGCGGTCGCCAATTTGGCTTCGCGGCTCTGACGGTGGTCGGCGATGGCAAGGGCAATGTAGGTTTTGGTCGCGGTAAAGCGCGCGAAGTTCCAGTCGCTGTTCAAAAGGCCATGGAGCACGCACGCAAGAACATGTGCAAAATTTCGCTCAATGGGAAGACGTTGCAATATCCGATCACGGCGGCTCATGGTGCTGCAAAGGTTTATATGCAACCAGCCTCCGACGGTACCGGCATCATTGCTGGCGGGGCGATGCGCGCGATCTTCGAGGCGGTCGGCGTCAGCGATGTGTTAGCCAAGTGTATCGGTAGCAACAATCCAATTAATGTAGTGCGTGCAACCATGCAGGGCTTGCAACATATGGCCTCGCCCGATGACGTTGCTGCCCGACGTGGCAAGTCAGTGAAGGATATCTTGGAATAAGCCATGGCCACCCCAAAAAAAATGCTCAAAGTTACCTTGATCCGCAGTACGGTAGAAAAGATTCCATCGCATAAAGCCTGTGTTGCGGGTTTAGGTTTACGGCGTATGCGCCATACGGTGTTGGTTGAAGACACGCCTGCGGTACGGGGTATGGTCAATAAAGTACAGTACCTATTGAAAGTTGAGGAAGCATGACATGCGCCTGAATACCTTACGTCCCAGTTCGGGCTCAAAGCCAAGTGCAAAACGCGTGGGCCGCGGTGTTGGTTCGGGTTTAGGAAAGACATGCGGACGCGGACACAAAGGTCAGTCAGCACGTGCCGGTGGTTTTCATAAAGTCGGGTTTGAGGGTGGTCAGATGCCGATGCAACGGCGGCTCCCCAAGTTTGGCTTTTCTTCGCGGAAGTCTGACGAAAATGCAGAAGTTCGGTTGCATGAACTTGAAAATATTGCAGGTGATGTTATTGACCTGGCTGCGCTAAGAACGGCGGGTGTAGTTGGCATCAAAGTGCTATCGGCGAAGATTATTCTTTCTGGAAAAATTTCCAAGGCCGTACGCCTGCGTGGCATTTTGGTAACGAAGGGTGCCCGCGCCGCGATTGAGGCGGTCGGCGGAAAGATCGAGGACTAAGTGGTCGCTTCCCGCTCAGGTGTAATGGACGCCCTTGGGGCAGGCAAATTGTCGGAACTCAAGTTCCGATTGTTGTTTGTATTGGGCGCGTTGGTAGTTTACCGTGTCGGAACGTTTATTCCTGTGCCGGGTATTGACCCTGGCGCATTTGCTGCTCTGTTTGAACAACAGCGCGGTACCATCCTGGACATGTTCAACATGTTCTCGGGTGGTGCGCTGCAACGGTTGTCTGTGTTCGCATTAGGGATCATGCCGTATATCTCTGCCTCGATCATTGTGCAGTTGCTTACGGTTGTGGTACCGGTGCTTGAGCAATTACGCAAAGAAGGTGAAGCAGGAAGGCGCAAAATTACTCAATACACTCGATATGGAACGGTAGGGTTGGGCGCGTTTCAGGCGCTGGGTGTTGCGATTGCCTTGCAGAGTCAGAGTGTAAATAACGTACAGATCGTTTCTGATCCGGGGTCGGGATTTGTTTTTACGGTGGTCATTACGTTAGTAACCGGCACGATGTTTTTGATGTGGCTGGGTGAGCAGGTGACTGAGCGCGGCATCGGCAACGGAATTTCGATCATTATCTTCGCCGGTATCGTCGCAGGTTTGCCATCAGCGATAGGTAAAACTTTGGAATTGACGCGGGTCGGCGAACTGCACATTTTAACGATGTTCGTTTTGATCGCTTTGGTATTGTTGGTTACCGCATTTGTCGTATTCATGGAGCGTGGTCAGCGACGCATTACCGTTAACTATGCCAAGCGTCAACAAGGTCGCCGTATGTATGCCGGGCAGACCAGCCATCTGCCGTTGAAGGTTAATATGGCCGGCGTAATCCCGCCAATATTTGCGTCGTCGATCATTTTGTTTCCGGCGACGTTGGGTGGCTGGTTCGGAAGCAGCGAAGGGATGGGGTGGCTTAAGGATTTGTCACAAACCTTGTCGCCCGGACAGCCGCTCTATGTGCTGCTCTATGCTGTCGCAATTATCTTTTTCTGTTTCTTTTACACCGCGCTGGTGTTTAAGCCGCAGGATACGGCAGACAATTTGAAGCGTTCTGGCGCTTTTATCCCGGGTATTCGCCCCGGTGACCAGACGGCAAAATACATCGATACTGTCATGTCGCGCCTGACAGTTTGGGGCGCGATCTACGTTACCTCGGTCTGTTTGTTACCAGAGTTTTTGATCTTGAATTGGAACGTCCCATTTTATTTTGGTGGTACATCATTGCTGATTATCGTGGTTGTGGTGATGGACTTTATGGCGCAGGTCCAGGCGCACTTGATGTCGCACCAGTACGACGGTTTGATGAAGAAAGCTAAGTTGAAATAATGCGCCGCAGTTTTAGATGCCTGGAGAAGTGACATGAAAGTACGTGCGTCAGTAAAAAAGCTTTGCCGTAACTGCAAGATTGTACGGCGGCATGGTGTGGTGCGTGTCGTTTGTACTGAAGCGCGTCATAAGCAACGCCAAGGCTGATCAAAGGTTGCTTTTGAACAGGCAAGGCATTAGTATCTCGCGTTTTCTTTGACCCGTTGGTTCGTCTAGTTTAGGAGAAGTGCTGAATGGCACGCATTGCAGGTGTAAATATTCCCGTGCAGAAACATGCATGGATCGCGTTGACATCAATCTACGGCATAGGTCGCACGCGTGCACGTAAGATTTGCGAATCAGCAAAAGTCGACCCGGCGCGTAAAGTTAAAGACTTGTCGGAAGCCGAAGTCGAATCGTTGCGTGTTGAGATTGCCAAGCAGCCGGTTGAGGGTGATTTGCGACGTGAAGTCTCGATGAATATTAAGCGCCTGATGGACATGGGCTGCTATCGGGGTATGCGCCACCGTCGTGGGTTGCCGGTTCGCGGTCAACGTACTCGGACCAATGGCCGGACACGCAAAGGCCCGCGTAAACAAATTCGCAAAAACTAACCGTATCAAAGGTTGACACATGACGACTAAGCCCGCCGCCGCGCGTACGCGCAAAAAGGTCAAGAAGAACGTCAGCGATGGGATTACGCATATCCACGCATCGTTTAACAACACTATCGTGACCATTACCGACCGCCAAGGTAACACTCTTGCGTGGGCTACATCGGGCGGATGTGGTTTCCGCGGGTCGAGAAAAAGCACCCCGTTCGCTGCGCAGGTTGCGGCTGAGAAAGCCGGTACGGTGGTGAAGGACATGGGCATGAAGACCATGGAAGTTTGGGTCAAAGGGCCCGGACCGGGCCGTGAATCTGCAGTGCGCTCGCTTAATGCGCTCGGTTTCAAGATCACTAATATTTCGGATGTGACACCCATTCCACATAATGGTTGCCGCCCGCCGAAACGTCGTCGCGTTTAATTCGGGAGAGTACCTTTGGCTAGATATATCGGTCCCAAATGCCGCTTGTGCCGTCGTGAAGGTGGCAAGCTGTTTTTGAAAGGCGAGAAGTGTTTTACCAGCAAGTGCCCAGTGGAGATTCGTGCCTATCCGCCCGGTCAGCATGGGCAGAAGCGCGGTCGTTTATCCGGCTATGGCGTGCAGCTGCGTGAGAAGCAAAAGCTGCGACGCATTTACGGCATTCTAGAGCGCCAGTTCCGCCGTTATTACGCGGAAGCGTCGCGCCAGAAGGGCGCGACCGGCGAACGTTTGTTGCAGCTATTGGAGTCGCGTCTTGACAGTGTAGTTTTTCGCATGGGCTTTTCCAGTTCACGTGATGAAGCGCGCCAGTTGATTCGCCACAAGGCAATTACCGTAAATGGCCGTGTTGTTACGATTCCGTCGCGCCAGGTTTGTCCGGATGAAGTCGTTTCGGTAGGTGTAAAAGCAAAGGTTCAATTGCGTATTAAAGCTGCTCTTGATATGGCCGCTCAGCGTGGGTTTGCCGACTGGGTGGATGTTGACGTTGAAAATATGCGCGGTGTGTACAAGTCGCGTCCTGAGCGTAGCGACCTGCCATCGGAAATTAATGAACATATGGTGGTGGAGTTGTATTCGAAGTAATTTCGTATCGGGATTTCAACAATTCGGCCATCGTAAAACACGATTACGTCCGACCCTACTGGAGATAACTATTCATGCAGGGTACTGTTTTAGATTTTTTAAAACCTCGGTTGGTCAATGTTCAGTCCATTAGTTCGCGTCATGCCAAAGTCACGTTGGAACCTTTAGAACAAGGGTTTGGCCATACTTTGGGCAACGCGCTGCGACGTGTGTTGTTATCGTCGATGCCAGGCTGTGCGGTCACCGAAGTCGAAATTGACAATGTATTGCACGAGTACAGCACAGTAGAAGGCGTGCAAGAAGATGTCATCGACATCATGTTGAACTTGAAAGGTTTGGCTATCCGCATGCACGGTCGCGAAGAAGCAACCTTGATGATCGACAAAAAAGGCCCCGGCGTTGTAACTGCCGCAGACATTCAGGTTGATCACAATGTTGAGATTATCAATCCTGAGCACATCATCGCGCATTTGGTGAAGGCCGGAAAATTGAGTATGCGTCTCAAGGTCAGTCGTGGACGTGGTTATCAGCCTGCCAGTACTCGCAATACTGTGGAAGGTTCCGAGCGGCCTATCGGACGCTTGCAACTTGATGCGTCATTTAGCCCGGTGCGACGCATAGCTTACGTTGTTGAAAGCGCTCGTGTTGAACAACGCACCGACCTTGACAAATTGATTATTGAGCTCGAAACCAACGGGACGATTGACCCGGAAGAAGCTATTCGCAAAGCGGCGACCATCTTGCAGGAGCAGTTGTCGACATTTGTCGATTTGCAAAGCAAGGAAGAAGCGAAGCCGCAATTGATGGAAGTCGAGATTGACCCAATTCTGTTACGTCCGGTTGATGATCTTGAGCTCACGGTGCGTTCGGCAAATTGCTTGAAAGCCGAACAAATTTATTACATCGGTGACCTCGTTCAAAAGACTGAAGTCGAATTACTCAAGACTCCAAATTTGGGGAAAAAATCGCTCACAGAAATCAAAGACGTTCTCGCGATGCGTGGATTGGCATTGGGCATGCGGTTGGAAAATTGGCCACCGGCGGGCTTGAAAGACAAAGATCGCGCTGTGGTTTAAGCGTTTATTGAGTTGTCGTAATTAAATTGAAGGTGTATTTATGCGTCATCGTAATATCGGTCGGCAGTTAAGTCGCAGCAGCAGCCATCGCAAAGCCACGTTGAAAAATTTGACCTCGGCGTTGTTTCGTCATGAAATCATTCGCACCACGTTGCCTAAAGCAAAAGAATTGCGACGCGTTGCAGAGCCTATGATTACCATGGCGAAGACTGATAGCCTCGCTCGTCGCCGCATGATTTTTTCGCGACTGCGTGATCGCGATATGGTTACTAAGTTGTTTAGCGATCTTGGTCCGCGATTCAAGGCACGGCCGGGTGGTTACCTGCGTATCTTGAAATGTGGATTTCGCCCTGGCGATAACGCGCCGATGGCGTTGGTCGAATTGATGGACCGACCTGCAGATGGCGCTGATTCCAAAGCCGCGACTGAGGCGGCTGCGAAATAGTAATCGCAGCAAACTGACATAAAAAAAGCTGGCGCAAGCCAGCTTTTTTTTGCCCGTTAAATAACTTAGCTGTCGTTTCAATACGATAATAAAAATCTTTTGTAATGCGTTGTAGGCGCAAAGCTACTAAATTAACGTGTCCTTATGAACACATGTTTTAGAATATCCCTGGATCGGAATCGGTTGACTTCGGCGAATTCAAAGTCGCATGCAACTCCGACCGATATTATGGTATGTGATGCTCAATCGGCGTCTCCATCAACCAAAAATAGGTGACTAGTATGACGTTCGACAATTTCGCAGCTGCTCATCACGCCGTGTTGTGGGCCACGTTAATTATTGCGATGGTGATGGGCGCAGTCGTGAACAAAACAAATTTTTGCACCATGGGTGCGGTGTCAGATCTTGTCAATATTGGCGATACCGGACGTATGCGTGCGTGGTTGTTTGCGATGACTATCGCAATGCTCGGCGCCATTGCTCTTGAGGCAAGCCAGTTAGTTAATTTGGACGTGAGTCGTCCACCGTATCGTGCCGCGAGCTTTGCGTGGATCGAATACTTAATCGGCGGAATTTTATTCGGTGTTGGAATGACGCTGGGCAGCGGTTGCGGAAATAAAACGCTGATCCGAATTGGCGGGGGCAACATCAAGTCAATTTTTGTATTTGCGATGATCGCAGTCTGTGCGTACTTCATGGTCAATCCTTTCCCGGGAACCGACAAAACGATTTATTCAGAATTGTTTTATCGCTGGACGAACGTATTAAACATCACCCTCTCCAGCAAGCAAGATCTCGGCAGCTTCGCAAATCGCCTCGTGCCAGGACTTGATGTAATCACGTTGCGTTTGATGTTGGGAGGAATCATCGGCATCGCGTTACTGGCGTTCATTTTCAAATCAGCCGATTTCCGTTCGCGCTTCGATAATATTTTGGGCGGAGCGGTGGTTGGAATTGCAGTCGTCGGCGCTTGGTATATTTCCTCCGCTCTGGTCACCATAGCAGCAGGTGAAGACAAATATTCCTGGACTCAATACACCGGCGACGATGTCTGGGTCATGTTAGAAACTAAAGACCGTCCGCAAGATGTCGCCGTGCAATCGTTTTCATTTATCAATCCCATTGGCCAGGTGTTGCGCTATGGCCTGAATAATTTTGACGAGCGCTTTTTAACATTTGGTGTCGTTTCAGTGTTCGGTATTATTCTCGGATCACTGTTGTGGGCGCTGGTCTCGCGTGGTTTTCGCGTTGAATGGTTTGCATCGGTAAGTGATTTTCTAAATCACCTTGTCGGTGGTGTGCTGATGGGTGTCGGTGGGGTGTTGGCACTGGGCTGCACAATCGGGCAGGCCGTGACCGGCGCGTCAACGCTCGCACTGGGTTCGTTCATAACATTTGCCAGTATTGTTTTTGGCAGTGCGCTGACCATGAAAGTGCAGTACTACAAAATGGTTTACGAAGGCGAAGCGACATTCACATCGGCGTTGGTTACCAGCTTAGTCGAATTACGTTTGCTACCCGCAGCGCTGCGCAAGCACGCAAAAGTTTGAATCCACACCTCGAGATATAGCACATGCGACCGCCACGGATGGCGGCAGCTGCACACTGCAAAGCCAGTGTGCAGCAAACGAGGAGCAATCCCACGGAGCGGTTGCCGAGATGTGCAAGAGCGGCCATTGCATCATGGATGTGCAGGTGCCGCGTAGCACACGGATGTGCGAGAGCGGTCTTGTCATTCCCGCGAAGTTCGGTATCATTGCAAACTCTTTTTTCCGCTCAGCGGGCCGTTAGCTCAGTCGGTAGAGCATCGGACTTTTAATCCGGTGGTCGAAGGTTCGATCCCTTCACGGCCCACCACTTTACTCCCCCAATTGCAGCTCTGTTTTTCTGCTCACCGCAACAGCGAACCCATGTCGCCAACTGAGATACAAAATTTTTTGAGTGCCACAAATAAGGAAGGCCTGCTTACGCAGGCCTTCCTAAATTTTGAAAAACTAAACTGTTTTTTTGTCTTAGGTGTTTAGCCTTTCTTCTTTGCCGTTTTTTTCTTCGCGGCTTTTTTTGTTGCTACTTTTTTTTTCTGCGCGGCAACTTTCTTCTTCACTACTTTCTTCTTCGCTACTTTTTTCACAGCGGCTTTTTTCTTCGCAGCCATAAATCTCCTCCGATGGGTTTAACACAGTCACGTTGAGTATAGACAATAACAACAATTAGTCCATTCACGGTTGATCACCGACCTTGGTGTATTGAGTTACGCTGTGAAATGTAGCGGCCGATGTGCACTGCACTTTAAAAGGAGCGCGTGTTTGCATTGTCGATTCGAACAAAAAAATAAAATCAGCACAAAACGTTTTTACTGAAGTGAACGAATTTGTATGTCGCACGTGCATTCATTTAGAATGAGCGCCGATCTGAGAATGTGAAAAATATGCCTGAATTCCTGCATGAAATCGCACGGCGCCGCACCTTTGCAATCATCTCGCATCCGGATGCCGGCAAAACCACGCTCACCGAAAAGTTACTCTTGTACGGCGGAGCGATCCAACTCGCCGGCACAGTGAAGGGTCGCAAAGCGGCACGTCACGCAACATCGGACTGGATGGAAATAGAAAAGCAGCGCGGAATTTCTGTGACGAGTTCAGTCATGCAGTTTCCGTATCGCGACAAAATTATCAATCTGCTCGACACACCGGGCCACGAAGATTTTTCGGAAGATACCTATCGCACGCTCACCGCAGTGGATGCTGCGTTGATGGTGATCGACAGCGCGAAGGGTGTTGAAGAGCGCACCATCAAGTTGATGGATGTGTGTCGCATGCGCGATACCCCTATTATTACCTTCATAAACAAGCTCGACCGCGAAGGTCGCGAGCCGATTGACCTGCTCGATGAAGTCGAACGTATTCTAAAAATTAAGTGCGCGCCCATCACCTGGCCCATCGGTATGGGCAAGCGTTTTAAAGGCGTATTTCATCTCGCCAATGATCGGATCCATCTATTCAGTTCAACCCACGGTGGAAAAATTAACAGCGGTGAAGTCGTCGACGGATTAAATAATCCGCGCCTCGATGAATTGTTTGAAAGTCTCGCGCAGGAATTTCGTCAGGAAGTAGAGCTCGTGCGTGGCGCAAGTCACCGCTTCGATCTCAAAGAATTTTTGGCGGGCCGACTCACTCCGGTGTTCTTCGGCTCGGCGATCAATAATTTTGGTGTGCAGGAATTACTCGATGCATTTTCCGAATTTGCGCCGCCGCCCACTGCGCATGCCACCACCACGCGCGAGGTGCAGCCAAGCGAAGAAAACTTTACCGGCTTCGTGTTTAAAATTCAGGCCAACATGGATCCACAACATCGTGACCGGGTTGCATTTCTGCGCGTGTGCTCCGGCACCTACACCAAGGGCATGAAATTATTTCAGGTGCGCGACGCGCGCGAAGTGCGTATCGCAAGTGCGATTACGTTCATGGCCAGCGAACGCGAGCACACCGAAGTTGCCTATCCGGGTGACATCATCGGCTTGCATAATCATGGCACCATTCAAATCGGCGAAACGTTTTCGCAAGGTGAAGTGCTGAAATTTACCGGCATTCCGCACTTTGCGCCGGAGCTGTTCCGGCGCGCGCGGCTGCGCGATCCATTGCGCGCGAAAGCGCTGCAAAAAGGTATCGAACAACTCTGCGAAGAAGGTGCGTCGCAATTGTTTCGGCCATTCAACAGCAACGATCTCATCGTCGGTGCCGTCGGCATTTTGCAGTTCGACGTGGTGGCCTATCGCCTCAAGCACGAATACAGCGTCGACTGCGTGTTTGAAGCAGTCAACGTGGCCACTGCACGTTGGATCAGTTGCGACAACGCAAAGAAGCTGGAAGAGTTTCGCACTAAGGCATTCGACAATTTAGCGTTGGATGGAAAAGGTGATCTGGTTTACATCGCGCCCACGCGCGTGAATTTGCAACTGACCATGGAACGTTGGCCCGACGTAAAGTTTCTCACCACGCGCGAGCACTAATCTTCGGGTTGCGCATCACGGACCAATCGTACGTAGGCGCCTGTCGTCGACTCATCTGCGTAGCTGTCGCCATACATGAAATTTACGCACCATTGCAGGCCGGTATTGCTCGCAAGCGGCGTCGCCGTCCAATAACTGCGCAGCGCAGTGTTGGGAAACAGCGCTACGTTCACTGCCGGTGAATGACGCGTGAGATCGACCGTGTGGCTTAATTCCAGCAACGTTGGCAGGCGCCAGGGCGGATGTTGCTGAGCGTATTCGGTTGCCTGGGCGCGGGTCATTGCTCGCGCCTGGTCAGCGCACGTGGTGCCATTCCATTGTTGTCCTACACTGCAACGTTGCCAAATCAACGCAGCCTGCTGATCGTTGACCACGCTGAAGTTATCCACGCCCAAGCGACGCTCGGTTTGTACTGTTGTGCCGCGCACCAAGCGCAGGTGTGCTGCGTTTTCGTTGCGATACGCGTAATCAAAACCTTCAGTAAAGCCCAGGCCCCATGTGCTTCCAGCATCACTTGCGTCAGGCGTGGAAGACCAATAAAAATTCGCCACGGTGTTCGGAAAAAAATCGGCGTCAATGGTCGGCCCTGGATAAGGCCGGGTGTAGTCGATCAGCGAACGCAACTCCTCGCGTGTCGGCAAGCGCCAGTCGTGTGCGCCACACAACCGAGTTGCATTAACGGCCGCAACATAACCGGGCGCATCACAGGACCGCGTTGCACACCGCGCAACGGATCGCCCGGATGCAAGCACGTAAGTTGTGTAGGTGTGGCGCGCGGCGCGCAGCCCGGCCGCGTGAGCTTTTATTTCCCAGGTCAGCCCGGTACTTTGATCACGCACGCATGACCACGTGTCGCTCGATGGGGAGGCGCGCCACGGAGTTCCTGCGCTATCAAGTTTCGCGAAGTGCGTGTTGTCGGTTTCAAGCGCTCGTGCGTTCATGGTGATCAGCACAACGACAATGCCGAGGCGTGCGGCAAGGTTTTGTGATCGGCTGCGCGAGCCATTGTGGAGGTGCTGCATCTGCGGGTTACCGATGGGTCTGTGTGGCTGCGCGACTATATCTTACTAGGTGAATCGCGTAGAATCTGCCGCACCACGAACCTACTGTTGGACCACGGTTTATTGGGCAATTTTCTATGCAAGCTAAGGACGCACTTCATCAATTTATCGCGCGCACCCAACTGTTGGAGCGCTTGCCGTGGATACTCGCGGCACTGCTGATTGCGGCTCTCGGCTATCGCATGGCGGAGCTGACGTGGCGTGTGGTGCCGGTCACCGAATCAGAAGAAGTTATTCCGGCTGAACCTGCGGTTGCGAACGCGCAGATTGCCAAGCCCGCAGTCGAAACCAGTATCAGTCAATCGAACTTGTTCGGGCGTGTTGAGATTGCTGTTGCGCCCAAAGTTGAAGAGCAGGTGGTGGTCCCCGAGACGCGTTTGAATTTGACTTTGTTAGGCGTGATTTCCTCGTCGACCGTTGGCACCGCCAAGGCCATCATCAGCGACGCCTCCGGCAACGAAGAATATTATTCTATCGGCATGCAAGTGCCCGGCGGGGCCTCGCTGGAAGAAATTCACGCTGACTACGTGATGCTGAAACGTAATAATCGTTTGGAGATGCTGCGCTTGCCTGCGGATGAATCCGTGGTCGGCCAATCTGGCGGTGGGATGGGCGTGCCGCCGAGTATGGCTACTGCGCCGCAAGGGCGCCGGGTGTTGCCACCCAACACGATGGGCACCGACAACCGTAGCACCGGTGCAATGTTGCATGAATATCGCGATGCCTTGAATCAAGATCCGCAAAGCGTCATGGATCTGGTGCGCGCGGAACCGGTCCGCGAAGGTGACAAGCTGATCGGCTATCGCGTCAGCCCCGGTCGAGATCGGCAACTCCTGTCACGCTTCGGCCTGCGCGCGGGTGATGTCGTGACCATGGTCAATGGTGTGCGTCTTGACAACCCGGTGAAGGGCTTGGAAATCATTCAGAACTTACAGACCGCAGGTCAGGTCAATATTGAAGTCATGCGCAATGGTGTGACGCAGGGCTTTTCGTTCGCCGTAGAATAGTTAAATAATTCAGCAACTGATTGGAAGGGGTAAGGTTGGAATGTCTATCGCAGCCCAAGTGAAATGTAGCGCCCGCATTGGCGCGTTGTTGCTGATGTCGGCGGTCGCGACATTTGCCGCCGCCGAGAGTGTGACCTTGAATCTGAAAGGCGCGGATATCAGCGCGCTGATCGGCACGGTATCGGAAATCACCGGCAAAAATTTTATTGTCGATCCGCGTGTCAAAGGCAAAATCACCATCATCTCGTCGCGCCCGCTCGACAAAAAAGAAGTCTACGATGTGTTCCTGTCGGTGCTTGAAGTGCATGGCTTTTCCGCGATTCCTTACGGCAAGGTCATCAAGATCATTCCTGATGCTGACGCGAAACATCATGCCGAGCCGACCGCCACAGAAAAAAATCCGGGTGTGGGCGACGAAATGGTCACGCGCGTGATTGAAGTCAAGAACGTCGCCGCTGCGCAACTCGTGCCCATTTTACGACCGCTGGTTCCGCCGCAAGGCCATATGGCCGCGTATCCGCAATCGAATATGTTGATCATCTCGGATCGTGCGGTAAACATTGAGCGCTTGATCGAGTTGATCGCGCGCATTGATCAGCCCACCAGCGGCGAAGTCGAATTTATAAAACTGAATTACGCCGCCGCCGCCGATGTGGTCCGTGTGTTGAATACCTTGCAGCAGCAAAGTAAAAAGGGCGACCCACAATCACAGCAAGCTGCCTTGGTTGCAGACGAGCGCAGCAACAGTCTGTTGATCGGCGGTGATCGCGGTGACCGTCTGCAACTGCGCGCCATCATTGCCCACCTGGACACGCCAACCCAGTCGGTCGGTGACACGCATGTGATTTATTTGCGCTACGCCAAGGCGAAAGATTTAGTGCCGGTGTTGACTGGCGTGCAAACCACGCAGGCGAAAGCCGCGAAGGCCGGTGGCGGTGCTCCCATAGGAGGCGCTCCCCCGGGTGTGCCGGTACCGATGGGTGGTGGCGTTGGAGCAGGCAGTGACATTTTCAATATTCAGGCGGATGAAAGTAGCAATGCGTTGGTGATTACCGCGCCACCGGGCGTGTTCCGTTCATTGGAAACTGTGGTCCGTTTGCTGGATGTACGGCGTGCGCAGGTATTGGTGGAAGCGATCATTGCGGAAGTTTCCAACAGTATGAACAATTTGCTCGGTGTTGATTGGGCTGTGTTGGATCGAGGCTCAGGCAATCGCCCGGCAGCTATATCCAATTTTAATAATGGCTTGACTGGTGCAATCGCCGCTAGTGTGAGCGGGTCGGCTACCGGCATTTCCCCACAGGCCGGTATTACGTTTGGCTTGGGCCGCATCGTCAAAGATGGTATGAGCTTCGCTTCAGTGTTACATGCATTGAAATCTGATGGCGCAACCAATGTTTTATCAACGCCGAATATCGTCACGCTCGATAATGAAGAGGCGAGTATTTTTGTCGGTGATCAGGTGTCTGTGCCCACGGGTTCTTTCACCAGCACGGGCACTGGCGGCAGTGCCACCGCGACCAGTCCGTTCACGACATTTACCCCGACCAAGGTGGGTATCGATCTCAAGGTAAAACCGCAAATCAGCGAAGGCGACAGCATCAAGCTCGACTTCGAGCAGAAGGTGGAGAACTTCGACGCCAGCGCGCCGGGTGATCCGGGCAGTGCCAACATTAAAACCAATTTGCGCACCATGAAAACCACGGTCATGGTCGATAGCGGGCAAGTCCTGGTGTTGGGCGGCTTGATCAAGGACGATGTGAAAGAAGCGAATTCGCGCGTACCGTTATTGGGCGATATTCCATTTTTGGGTGCGTTGTTCCGTTCCAAAACCACCTCGAAAACCAAAACCAATCTGATGATATTTCTGCGTCCTACGGTGATTCGCGATGTTGAAACCGGCATTCGCGTCACCAACGGCAAATACAATTATATGCGTGATAAACAGGCTGAAATACGCGAGAACGGCGTCGGCATGATCTCCGATAAAGAAATCCCGGTGTTGCCAGATCTGAAAGAGTTTGTTGGTGTGTCGCGTAAAGTGGAAATGGTAGAAGAAAAGAAAGAGCCCACCATGGCACCCACGCCGGTACCTACACCTACACCTACACCGGCTCCTGTCGAAATACCGGTCGTGCCCACCGATCCTTCGACTGCCATACCGCTCGCGCCGTAATATTGTCATGACCCAGGACCCAAACATTCCCGCGTTCGTGCCGGACGAGGCGTTACCGTCTCCAGCATTGGAAACGGTGCTCGCCCCGGGTGCCGCGCGTCCCAAACATTTACCGTTCGCGTACGCCAAACGCCACGGCGTGCTGGTTGATGCGATTCATGCTGATCATGTGAAGTTGTTATTCCGCAAAGGCGTGCCGATGCACACGTTTGCAGAAGTGCGGCGTTTCTTCGGCCTGCCATTGCGTATGCAAATGATTGAGCTGGATCGTTTTGATTCCTTGCTGCAAAAGGCCTATGAAGGCGGCACTGGCGCGGCGCTCGACATGATGAGTGACATGGATGAAGAGGCCAATCTCGCCGAGATTGCGCAGGAGCTCAACGAACCCGAAGATTTGCTGGAAAGCGCCGACGATGCGCCGATCATCCGCCTGATCAACGCGCTGCTCACGCAGGCGATCAAGGAAAATGCGTCAGACATTCACATCGAACCGTTCGAGTCGCGCCTGGTCGTGCGCTTTCGCGTCGACGGCATGTTGCGCGAAGTACTTGAACCACGGCGTGCACTGGCATCGCTGATCTCGTCGCGCATCAAGGTCATGGCCAAGCTTGACATTGCCGAGAAGCGCCTGCCGCAAGACGGACGCATTTCGCTGCGCATCGCCGGGCGCGCGGTGGATGTGCGCGTCTCGACTATTCCCACCGGCCAGGGCGAGCGCGTGGTGTTGCGCTTGCTCGACAAGCAAGCCGGACGCTTGGTGCTCGAACAACTGGGCATGGAGCCCAATTGCCTGCGGCGCATCGACACGTTGATTCATCGACCGCACGGCATCATTCTGGTTACGGGCCCCACCGGTTCAGGAAAAACCACTACGCTGTACGCCGGGCTTGCGCGCATCAACAACAAGACGCGCAACATCATGACGGTCGAAGACCCGATCGAGTACTACATCGACGGCATCGGCCAGACGCAGGTCAACACCAAAGTGGAAATGACCTTCGCGCGTGGCCTGCGCGCCATATTGCGTCAGGATCCAGACGTAGTGATGGTCGGTGAAATCCGCGACGTGGAAACCGCGCAGATCGCGGTGCAGGCCAGCTTGACCGGCCACCTGGTATTGTCAACCTTGCACACCAACAGCGCGGTCGGTGCGGTCACGCGTTTGCGTGACATGGGCGTCGAGCCGTTCTTGCTGTCGTCCACTTTGCTCGGCGTGGTTGCGCAACGCCTGCTACGTAAACTGTGCCCGCATTGCAAAAAGCCTTACGTTGCTAACGACAAAGACTGCGCCGCGTTCGGTTTTGATCCAAAAAATCCGCCCACGCTCTATCATCCGGAAGGTTGCGGGCAATGCAATTTCCACGGTTATCACGGCCGAACTGGAATTTACGAATTAGTCGAGATCGACGACATGCTGCGCGGCATGATCCACGATGGCTCCGGTGAACACGAGCTGGAAGCACACGCACGCAAGTTCAGCCCCAGCATCTCCGCCGACGGTGTGCGCCTGGTGCTGGAAGGCAAGACCTCACTGGAAGAAGTAATGCGCGTGATTCGCGAAGGGTAGTGATTATTTTCTCCCCTCCTCAGTTCGAGGAGGGGTGGCACCGCAGGTGACGGGGTGGTTATGGTTAAGTTTACTTAGCGCTCACCAACCACCCCACCCCGGCAACTGCTCCTGCGTTGCTCTACCTTCCGCCATCCATGGCGGTCGCCTTCGGGGCACCCTCCGATGCACACGGACGTGCGAGTGCCGCGAAGCGCAGGGATGCGCGAGAGCGGCCTCGAAAATGAGGAGGGGAGTGAGTGATCGTCTAGTCCGCAGACGCACCTTGTTTTTCATCCAGCAATTCAATCCAATGTTTCACCGGCACTTGCGCCTGTGTCGCCAGATGCAATTGGCAGCCGATGTTCGCGGTCGCGATGATGGTCGGTGCGCCGCTATGCAATGCGCTGAGTTTGTTGGCCAGCAAGCGCTGCGATAATTCCGCTTGTAGCAACGAGTAAGTTCCAGCCGAGCCGCAGCACAAGTGCGCATCGGGGACCAGTGTTAACATAAATCCGGCCCGCTGTAATATCTGTTCGACTTTCCCGGATAACTTCTGCCCGTGTTGCAGTGTGCAGGGCGAGTGGAACGCGATGTAGATCGTCGATGGCTTCGCGAACTTTGATAAATCCTCGTCAGCTAAAACTTCACACACATCGCGCGCCAGCGCGCTCACACGCGCGGCTTTTTCTCCGTAGACCGGATCGTCGCGCAGGTAAGCGCCATAATCTTTTATAACGACACCGCAACCCGAAGCCGTGGTGATGATGGCTTCAGCGCCCGCCTCGATATGCGGCCACCACGCGTCGATGTTGCGTTTCATAAATCCCAGCGCTTCGTCGTGTGCTTGTAAATGCGCACTCAGCGCACCACAACATCCTGCCTGCGGTGCGCGCAACAAGCTGATGCCTAAAGTGTCAAGCACGCGCGCCGTGCTGGCGTTGACCTGCGGTGTGACGCCACGTTGCACGCAACCTTCGAGTACCAGCATGCGGCGTGGGTGCAGGCGCGTTGGCCACGGCAGAGCCGGTTCTTGACTCGGGATTTTGCGTGCCAATGCCGCAGGCAGCAGCGGACGCAAGCCGCGTGCGAGCGCTAATAATCCGGCGAAGCGTTGCGGGTAAGGCAGCACCAAGCGCAGCACGCGGCGCAGCAGGTTTTGCATTAACGGACGCGGCACCTGCTGTTCGACCAGGTCTTTACCAATTTCCGCCAGCCGCGCGTAGCGCACACCGGAGGGGCAGGTGGTTTCACACGCGCGGCAGGTCAAACAGCGGTCGAGATGCAGTTGTGTGTGGGTGGTGACCGGTTGGCCTTCCAGCATTTGCTTGATGAGATAAATACGCCCGCGCGGGCCGTCGAGTTCATCGCCCAGTAATTGATAGGTCGGGCAGGTCGCATTGCAAAACCCGCAATGCACACAGCTGCGCAAAATCGCATCGGCTTCGCGGCCTTGCGGTGTGTTACGAATGGATTCGGTCAGTGAGGTTTGCATGTCTAGTAATCCGCGTACATGCGGCCGGGATTAAAAATTCCGTGGGGGTCGAACGCCGCTTTCAGGTTGCGATGCAGTTGCGCCAAGGGGGCTGCGAGCGGATGAAATACCTGGTTGCGAGTTTCGCTGCGAAACACTGTTGCGTGTCCGCCGCAGTGCAGCAGCGTCGCGCGTATTTTTTCGGCAGGCTCGCCGGAATACAGCCAGCGCAGCGCGCCGTTCCATTCCATAAAAGATTTTCCGTTAATTTCCAAGGGCGCGCAGGCCGGGGGTAAGGCAAGGCGCCACAGAGGGCGTGGGTCATGAAAAAATTCATGGGTATGTTCGCGAACTGAAAGCCAGTAATCTTCACGTGCCTCGATTTCTCCACCAAGCTTTAAGCGCGCGGTACGTAATGCGGTTTCGGTCCCTTCCAGTCGCGTGTACAACGCCGCACCGTCAAATGCAGTTGCGCTGATCGGCAGCGGTTTGCCTGCCCATGTGTTCATACGTTGTATGGCTTCAGCAGCCGAGGCTTCATGGCGCAAGGTGATCGCTGCTACCGGCCGTGGTAATACCTTGAGCGTGACATTTAACAATACACCCAGAGTGCCCAATGCGCCGGTCATCAGCCGTGATACGTCATAACCTGCGACGTTTTTCATCACCGGACCACCGAAGCGCAAGGCTTCACCACGGCCGTTGATGATTTCCACGCCCAGCACAAAGTCACGTGCCGCACCCGCATAAGGACGGCGCGGTCCTGACAAATTACATGCAATGGTGCCGCCCAGTGTCGCGTTTGCGCCGTAGTGAGGTGGTTCAAAGGCGAGCATCTGGCCGTGCTGTGCAAGGGCGGCTTCGATGTCTACCAGCGGAGTCCCCGCGCGCGCAGTGATCACCAGCTCCTGCGGTTCGTAATTCACGATACCGCGATGGGCTGCAACGGACAGGATATCGGCGGCGACCGTGGTACGGCCGAAAAAGGCTTTGCTATTGCCACCGGCAATGTGTAGCGCCCGGCGTGCGCTGACAGCGCTGCGCACGGCGTCGATGAGTGCAGCGGTATGATCAGCATCCATCTAAAAGCGCTCAATGTCGGGAAATGGCACTTGTCCGCGATGGATGTGCATCGCGCCTAATTCCGCGCAGCGGTGCAAGCTAGGAATCGCTTTGCCGGGGTTGAGCAGGCCGAGCGGATCAAACGCGGCTTTTACCGCAAAAAACTGCGTTAATTCGATGGGCTGAAACATCACGCACATGGAATCCAGTTTCTCGATACCCACGCCGTGCTCGCCGGTAATGGTACCGCCGACGCGCACGCACAGCTCCAGAATGCGAGCGCCGAATTGTTCGGCGCGGTGCAGTTCGCCGGGTTGATTGGCATCGTAGAGAATCAGCGGGTGCAGATTGCCGTCCCCGGCATGAAACACATTGGCGACGCGCAAATTATATTCTTTCGACAGGCGCTCAATTTCGTCCAGAACCTGCGGCAGGCAGCGGCGCGGGATGGTGCCGTCCATGCAGTAATAATCTGGCGCCAGCCGACCGACGGCTGGGAACGCTGCTTTACGTCCCTTCCATAGCAGGGCACATTCCTGGTCGTTCTGTGCGGTGCGGACAGTGGTTGCGCCCTGCGCGAGCATGATGTGACGAATTGTCGCGACGTGCTCCGATACTTCTTCATTGGTGCCGTCGACTTCACATAGCAAGATGGCGGCGGCATCGGTGGGGTAACCGACGTGCACAAAATCTTCGGCGGCTTGGATGGCAAGTTGATCCATCATTTCCAATCCCGCTGGAATAATACCGGCTCCGATGATGGCGCCTACGGTGTGACCGGCTGCTGCGACTGAGGCGTAAGCCCCGAGCAGCACTTGCGTGCGCTCAGGTTTCGGTAGCAGGCGTACGGTCACCTCCACCACGATGCCGAGCAAACCTTCCGACCCGGTGAACAATGCGAGCAAGTCATACCCGGCGCTGTCGCAGGCGTCACTGCCGAGCGTGACAATTTCGCCATCCGCCAGCACGACTTTCAGTTTGAGGATGTTGTGCACCGTCAGCCCGTATTTCAAGCAATGCACGCCGCCGGAATTCTCCGCGACGTTGCCGCCGATACTGCATGCGATTTGCGAGGAGGGATCAGGTGCGTAATACAGACCGTGCGGTGCAGCCGCTTGCGAAATGGCAAGATTGCGCACCCCGGGTTCGACGCGCGCGCTGCGGTTGCGCAGGTCGATATCAAGAATGCGATTGAGTTTCGCCAACGACAGCAGCACGCCTGCCGCGAGCGGCAATGCGCCGCCCGACAATCCGGTGCCCGCGCCCCGTGCCACGACCGGTACACCGAGCTGATGACATAGCCGTACGACGGCTTGTACCTGCTCGACATTTTCCGCTAATACGACAACCTGCGGCACCTGGCGATACGCCGACAAGCCATCGCATTCATACGGGCGCAATTCTTCACTGCTCGCAAGCACCGCGTGCGCAGGCAGTAGGGCGCGCAACTCGGCGATGATGTTAGGTGTTTGAGCGATATCGGCCGTCATTGAAATTGAGTTTATGGGGTGGGCTGTGATAGCCGATTGTATACGCTCGCCAGCGCATTCTCATCGCCGACGTTGCCGGGGAAGATCACCACCGGCAAATGCGGATAGCGCGGGTGATCCGCCGGGCAGCGTACCATCGACACACCCGGCAGCACTTGGCCGAGCAGGCGCGCGGTGCGCAGCGCCAAACCGGTGCTGAGCGTATCGTTCGAGGTGATGCCGCCCTTGCTGATCAGAAAACCAACATCGTTCGGTAATTGCTGTTCGATGTCCATCAATACACTTGAGACCTGAGCGCCGAAGGCGAGGCGTTCGCCCGGCGTGGCAAAATTGCGCTCGACGCGGCTGGTGTACACCACGCTGGTCAGGCCGTTCCGATGATTCGCAGCAATGCGCTGCAACGCAGCGTCCAGCACGTCCGCACGCTGCCCCGGCAAGCGGCTCACGTCCAGCTCGATCCCCGCAGTGCCGGGTTGTTGCAATAAGGCATGCAACTGCGCGGTGGTCTTCGCAACGTGGGAGCCGACGATTACCGCGCCGGGTTTTCCCGCACGTGTCCACTGTCCCATCTGTTCGGCGCATACCGGTTGCGGCGGGAGTTGCGCCAATGAAGTGAGCAGGCTTGCCGCGCTGCGGAACAGAAAGCGTTTGCCATGTGCGGCGACGGTGTCTTTAAGCGCGGCGGAGAAATGATCCAGGTCCGACTGTTGTTCCGCATCCACCACACAGCAGACATTGCCACTCAGCGTGCGCAAGCGTGCGCGAATATCGCCGCGTACTTCAGCGAGGGTAAAGCGTTGCACTTCGCTGGCGCGAATGCGGCCCTGGGTTTTTTCTTCGACGTAATCGGGCAGATAACTGTGCTGGTAGGCAAACAGTGAGTCGCGCGCAAATTCAGTTTGATGCACCGGCACCCATGCCTCGTTCACGCGCAGGTAGTGCACGCTGTCGCGTGTGACGCGACCGGCTTCGAAAAAAGCCGGTACTAAAAAATGCGCGTCGAACGGCCCAAGCTCTTGTGCGATGACATCGGTTTCCACCGGATAGTGGCCGCGCAATGTGGAGTCGGAGCGGCTGACGATGAGCGGATGAATCGCGTGCCCCTCACGTTGCATAATGTCAAGCACGGCACGCAGGTTGCGGCATACCTCGCGTGTGACCTGCGCGGCTTGCGTTGCATCCAATCCGCGCGTGTTGGTGAGGATGAAAAACAATGGTGCGGCATCGTTGAGCGCGTCGCGCAGTGTGGCTTCATCCCAACGCGTGAGCAGCAGACAACTGTGTACCGTTTGCGAGCCGGTCGGATCGTCGTCGAGAACAATGATTTTGGTGGTGGCCATCACGGCTATCCGGTCAACTTCATCGCCCGCTCCGCAATCGCCTGTGCGGTTAAACCATTGAAGGCCATTAGCTCCTGCGGCGATGCGGTGGTCTCGCCGCGCTTCCAGCACAGCGTGTCGCGTTTTGCTGCGCGCGTGCGCAGCAGTACAGGCTCCAGGCAGGCGCTGGGGCCGCCACTGATGGCCAGCAGCGCATCCGCGTCGAACAAGGCATTGAAGCGGTCTTCGTCGAGAAAATTATTGTCAGGCTCGGACACTGTGTCCCACGCGATGTCGGTGGGGCGATACAAGCGGCGCGGATTCACCACGGCGACGATGCGCACGCGATAGCCCTGTTTTTCCAAGGCGTCTTTCGCTGCAAAGATCGGCAGGAACACCATGTCGCCGTTCGCCGCGAGCACCACGGTACGCTGGCCGGTTTTGCTTTCGTACAGCGTGATGGCGCCGTCGTCGAGCGCGCGCTGACTGTCGGCCAGCGACGTGTAAATGGGCAGCGGGCTTTTCGACGCGAAAATCGCGACGCCTTTGTTGCTGCTCTGTGTCGCCCACGCGTAGGCGGTTTGAATCGAGTTGGCATCGCACGGGAACAGCGGGTAGACATTGCCGTTGCGCATCATCGCCGCGAAGTAGTTTTCCACTTCCGGCCTCTGGTGTGTCCAGCCGTTACGGCCTTGTTCCAGCGCTCCGGCGGTGTACATGCACACAATGGACGGCGTCTTGCGGCGCAGTTCGGCCATTGCCTGCGTCACCGTCTGGATGATCGGCAGACCGTTGATAGCGAAACTTTCATACGACAGCCACAGCGCGCGCGACCCGAATAAGGCGAGACCCGCTGCCATTCCGGCGCACGCATCTTCATTGAGCGGTTCGTACACGCGGCCGGTAGGACTCTGGTGATACAGCTCATCCGCCGTGGGATGACGGATCTGCATCGCCGCGTTGATATTCTTCATGCCGGACGCTTCGTTGCCGTCGGCGTTGCTCACCAGATAACGCGGATCAGCTTGCGCCACCGCACCGACCAGTGCGCCCATCGCCGTGGACGGCACCTGCTTGTCGCCAAGGGCAAAATCGGTCAGCGGCAATTTGCCCAGCGCGGCAATATCCAACACTTTTTCGGTCACCACGGTCTTCGCCGCGGGGCCACCCCCGGCGCGCGCGAAGTTATCGCGCACGATCTGCCACGCCTGCACTGGCAACGCGCGGCGCATCAGTGCATCGCGGATGTGTTGTGCATCCAGCGTGTCCGCCGGATACAAGTTATGCGACTTGGCACCGGTGGCATGCACACCCGTACCTTTGAGTTGCTTAACGATAAAGCACGACAGTGTGCCGTCCAGCGCCGCGCGCGCAGCGCGATCCACGCCTGCAAGTACCGCTTGGGTGAAGGCCAATCGCTGCTTTAATGAAAAACAGGAACTGTCGACATACGCTCCGTCTTGGCCGGAATCGTCGAAGTCTTTCGCATTCACCAGCACCACATTTTTGAAGCCGTGGCCTTGCCAGTAATTGATCATGTCC
>JANMQQ010000293.1:0-3083 GCA_031370545.1 Gammaproteobacteria bacterium | reverse complement strand
ACCCCCATCCCAACCTTCCCCCTTGCAGGGGGAAGGGGCTCTCGTCACGCGGTAGTTTCTCTGTTAATGGCACGGGAAACCCGTCGCGTGACGCGTGTCGTGCGTCGTGCTGTGCAGCGTTTTGGTTTCGGCGAAACCCGCCGCGAAAATCAGCGCCACACCCAGCGCGGCGGCAAACAATGCCGGTAACACTTTAGATGTCGAGACCGGCGATGAAATGATTTTGGGTTGAGCTAGAGTGCCCGATTCGATAGACATGTTGATCTCCTTATATGAAGTGGTTGATAGGGACGATGATGAAAGTGAGGACGAGCGTAGCTGCATGCGTCGCAACGGATTTAAGAAATGTGCACGATCAGCGCGTTGGTGGAATTTGCGTATCCGCAGCAGTGAGTAAATGAAGGCGGATTCGAGCGCCGCGATAGCGAAACAGGCTGCGGCGAACATGCCCAAAGCACCGAACGGTAGCGTTGCTTCGGTCATCAGCAGCCACACTCCGGCGATGCTGGTCACACCCGCGTAGTACATCGCGTCAAGTTTCAGCAGGCTGCGCCAGCAAATGTGGTGGCCGTTGGTCATAGTGCTCAGTTTGCGCCCGAGCGTGAAATGTACTGCAATTAAAGGCAGCAGCAGTGATAAGCAACTCAGTGCGAGCTGCGCCAAATGATTCGCGTCAAACAAGGTACCTTGTATTAACAACCCCAAGACCACACCAAGCAGCGCTGGAATAAAACCTAGTAGCAGGTAAATAGGCATGGCGCCCACGACGTAAAGCTCCGACGGACCGGCGCTTAAATGTACGCCCTGCATAAGCAGCAAAAAGAAAACCGCCGCCAGCAGGGTGCGCATGATGCGCGGCTGGGCAAACAATTGCTGATTGATCTTGGCTGGCACAATGATTCCCGGTTTGATATGCATGCTGTTCTCCGTTAAGTGAGTGATGAGTGAATAGGAAATCCAGGGTTTTTACCGCATGAAGAGCCGTGCGGCGACTTGCGGGTTCGACGCCAGATACATATGCAGATACGACGCATGCAGGCGTCCCTGGCGATACACCGCTTCGGCGCGTCCGCGCGGGCGTTTGTCCTCGGTCAGCGCGAAAGGAGCCAGCGCGGTTTCCGTGCGTGAGTGATGGTAACTGTGACCACGCACGGTGCCCTCCGGTAACACGACGCTTTGCAAGCCCAAATTCGCCAACTTCGATTGCATAACCGCGTGGCCGGGCAACAAGCCCGCCATCTCGGCGCGCGTGCCTGCGGCGTCGGTGAGCGACTCCAGTAAGTACAGCATCCCGCCGCATTCCGCGACGATGGGTTTGCCGCGCGCATGATGTTCGCGCAGCGCGATTTTCATGCCGGTGTTGGCGGCAAGCTGTTGCAGATGCAGCTCGGGGTACCCGCCCGGCAAATACACACTGTCCGCCTCCGGTAAGCGTTCATCAGCAAGCGGCGAGAAGAAGACAAGCTCCGCCCCCATCGCACGCAACAGATCGAGATTGGCGCGATACAAAAATGCAAAGGCGTGATCACGCGCCACGGCGATACGCAAGCCCTTCAGGTGTGTCGGCACGGATTCGGAGGGGGCCGCTTCGAAGCCGACGGCTGCGGGCAACGGGATCGTCCCGGTTTCGGCCAAGGCCGCCGCGGCGCGTTCCAGGCGCGCTTCGAGATCGTCGATTTCTCCAGCCTGTACCAAGCCAAGATGGCGGTGCGGCAGACTGAGTTGCGCATCGCGCGGCAGGGCGCCGTAAGAAGGGATGCCGGGCGGCAGGCTCTCCGCAACCATGCCCGCATGAGTGGCGCTCCCGACGCGATTGGCAATCACACCGGAGAAGCGCAACTTGCTACGGTAGGTCGCCAGCCCGTGCGCGATTGCGCCAAAAGTTTGCGCCATGGAACTGGCGTCGATCACCGCCAACACCGGCAGACACTGTTCCGCCAGATCCGCAGAAGAGGGCGTGCCGTCGAATAGACCCATCACGCCTTCCACCAAAATCAAATCTGCCTCGCCCGCCGCGTGATACAGCAATTCGCGGCAGTGGGCTTCGCCACCCATCCATAAGTCAAGCTGGTACACCGGCTGGCCCGAGGCACGTTCCAGAATCATGGGATCGAGAAAGTCCGGGCCGGTTTTGAACACACGCACGCGGCGGCCCTGGTTGCGATGATGGCGCGCCAGCGCCGCCGTGACGGTTGTCTTGCCCTGACCCGATGCCGGGGCGCCAATCAACAGTGCCGGGCAGTGGCGCGTGCTCATACAAGACCGGCCGACGTGGCCGCGACGATGACAGGTGCGGCAGCAGCATCCGCCGCGAAAATTGAAGTACAACCGGTTGCCGACAGCGAGGCCACCGGGCTATGAAACATCCGCATATTTTTCACCCGCACGCACCCGCGCAATCCAACAGGGTTGAGTAATGGGGTACACGGAGGGACAAAAAACGGGAGCAAAAGGAGGCGGCACCCGTGGCATCGCCCTCCGCGATACCCCGACGTACATGCACAGGCCGGTCTCCGGGCTCACGAGCGGGAGAATTCCATTCCCAATTCAAAACGATACGTCGTTGCCCCGCCTTGTCGTGCTAACGCACTGTCTGCGGCGGGGCGCCTAGTCTCGCTTTGAATCGGAAATGGAATATCTCCCTGATCTGCGCCTTCCCATGTTTTTCAACACAGTGGCGTGATGCAGATCGTTAACTCGTTTACCGTTGCGGGGGCAGCGCCGGAGTAGTTCGTGATGAACGCACCGGCTTCCCGTTTAACCCCATCGACGCAATGTCGCGGGGAACCTGTAGCAATGAGGTGCGGACTCTATCTGTCAGACGGATTCAGTGTCAATGTTTGAATAGCTGGCATACGTCAGCATGATTTAACACCGCGTTATGTTCCGCGATTCACAACAAACGGCGCGGTCCGACGTAGATCGGAGAGATAGGAGGTTAAGGCATCTGTCGCATCGTCTTTGGTGCGCTTAGCCCCAAATGCAACGCTGAAAACTTTATCAATCCCCAAACATTGCGAGACCTTGTTATTAACGGAATCAAAGCCGAACCGCTCAATCAGTCCAAGCAAAATGCCTTCGAG
>JANMQQ010000303.1:0-22567 GCA_031370545.1 Gammaproteobacteria bacterium | reverse complement strand
CAGGCATCTTTATGGCTGAAATTGGCCGGAATATAGGCGCGCATGTCAGCCAGCGTTTCAAACGCGAGATACGGATGTATAGCTTCGGCACCATAGCCTGCGAGCATCGCAAAGTGATGCACCTCGCGTGCTGCACCGGTCTCGATGACTAGGCCGGTGCTGGTGCGTAAGCCCGCGCGAATCAAGTGATGATGCACGGCGCTGGTTGCGAGCAGGGCCGGGATCGCAATTTGCGCGGCATCCATGTTGCGGTCGGACAGAATAATGATATTGCAACCGTCGCGCACGGATTGTTCGGCCGCCGCACACAATGTGTCGAGAGCAGGCTCCATTCCGGCGGTGCCCTGCGCCGCTGCATAGCAGCTGTTTAATGTGCAGGAACGGAAAGTCTTGTCGGTGTAGTCGGCGATGTGGCGGATTTTTTCCATGTCGTCAGGGCTTAGCACTGGCTGCTGCACTTCCAGGCGCTTGCGCGGTTCGGTTTCATCCAAACCCAACAAGTTAGGGCGGGGGCCGATGAACGACACCAGCGACATGACCAGCTCTTCGCGGATCGGATCAATGGGCGGGTTGGTCACCTGCGCAAACAGTTGCTTGAAGTAGCTGGACAGTGGCACGGCACGATTCGACAGCACCGCCAATGGCGTGTCGTTGCCCATCGAGCCAACGGCTTCCTGGCCGCTGGCTGCCATCGGGGTGAGCAGAAATTTGAGATCTTCCTGGGTGTAGCCAAACGCTTGCTGGCGATCCAGCAACGAGGCGCTGGACGCAGGCTGGGGTCCGGTCTTGGCAGGCGGCAAACCTTCCAGCACGATTTGAGTTTGCTTTAGCCACTCGCGATAGGGCCGAAAATTAGCCAGCGCGGTTTTGACTTCAGCATCATCAATGATGCGACCGGCTTCCACGTCGATCAGAAACATCTTGCCCGGTTGCAGGCGCCACTTCTTGATGATTTTGTGTTGGGGAATATCCAGCACGCCCATCTCCGAGGCCATCACCACCAGATCATCGTCAGTGATCAGATAACGCGCCGGGCGCAGGCCGTTGCGATCGAGCGTCGCGCCAATCTGGCGACCATCGGTAAACGCGACCGCCGCCGGGCCGTCCCAGGGTTCGAGCAGGGCGGCGTGATATTCGTAAAAGTCGCGGCGTTTTTCATCCATCAGGGGGTTGCCTGCCCAGGCTTCGGGGATCAGCAGCATCATCGCGTGTGCCAGTGAATAACCACCGGCCACCAGCAATTCCAGTGCGTTGTCGAAGCAGGCGGAATCAGACTGGCCTTCAGCAATCAAGGGCCATAATTTGTCAAGGTCGTCGCCCAGCAGCGCAGACGACATCGAGTGGCGGCGTGCCGCCATCCAGTTAAGGTTGCCGCGCAGCGTGTTGATTTCACCGTTGTGCGCGATCATGCGGAACGGGTGCGCCAAATCCCAGGTCGGGAAGGTGTTGGTCGAGAAGCGCTGATGCACCAGCGCGAGCGCGGTGACCATCTGCGCGTCGAGCAGGTCTGGATAATATTCGCCGACCTGATCAGCCAGCAGCATGCCTTTGTAAACCAGCGTGCGCGCCGACAATGACGGGATATAGAAGGTATCAGTACCCGGAAGATTCAAAGCACGCACCGCGTGTTCGGCGCGCTTGCGCAGCACAAACAACTTGCGTTCAAAAGTGTCAACGTCAGCACAGTTTACGCCGCGCTTGATGACGGCTTGCCGGATAATCGGCTCCACCGCTTTAACGCCCTTTCCCAGGCGCGAGTTGTTGGTGGGCACATCACGCCAGCCAAGCAGTGTTTGTCCTTCGGCGATGATGCATTCGGTCAGCACGCGTTCGCATGCTGCGCGGATGGCTTTGTCTTGCGGCAGGAAAAACATGCCGACGCCGTAGTCGCTCGGAGCGGGCAGGGTAATTTTCTGTTTGGCAAATTCACGCCGCAGGAAGGCGTCAGGTGTTTGAATCAGAATTCCGGCGCCATCGCCCGCAAGTGGATCTGCGCCGGTTGCGCCACGGTGACTGAGATTGGTCAGGATTTGTAAACCCTGCTCAACGATGGCATGACTCTTATGTCCCTTGAGATGAGCAATAAAACCTACACCGCACGCATCATGCTCATGCTGTGGGTCATATAAACCTTGCTTGGAAGGTCGCGCCGTACGATTCACGTTAAACCACCCCTCAACAAAAAATGTTCGCAACACGTCTGTTTAAGAATTGACGTTCACAATATCAAAACATCGGGCATCACACTGCAATGCGGCCGTTGTGCTCGGCTTGAGTCGAGACTTTGAGTTTCTTCGTCGGGGTGAAAGCGAGGCAGTCGAGTGTGCCGGGTTGGGCATCGCGCGAGCACGTCATTCGTGCAGAGCCAGATGGTACTTGTTCACGACTGACTATCCATGCACCCACGCCGACCGAAAGTATAAAGGGTCCGGGCAACACGTTCAATTCTGCGCGAATTACGCGTCAAACCCATACCTGGCCGAATCGAGTGGCGTAAGGAAAACATATTTTGCAAAGCCCGTCCCGTTTTCAAGTGATCAGAGGAGTCGGCCTATTCAGTAGAGATGCCCGCAAGTCGATGGTGAGCTCAAGACGAGTTGTTGAATGATCGTCAAACGCTGGTCGCAGTATTTCGCGGCCAAGCAAGTGCAGCGTAGTTTGCCTAGTGGAGAATGTCGTCATGGTTGTGCCACTGATCTTGAGTCTGTCGTTGGCGGGTGTAGCCCCAGCAGGGGATGCGATGTGGGGTAACGTGGGTTTCGGTTTGTATCCGATAAGTAGCGAGAAGGTGGCGCCTAACGGCCTGGTGTACCAACCCATGTTTCGTTTGATCGGCGATGTGAACGTGGGCAGTCGTGACTTATATTTGTTCGCGACCTCGGCGTATTACACCGAGAAGCCCAAGCCGGGCGAGACCACGAATAAGAGCCAGGGCTCGTTTGATTTCACTAAACGGCAATACGATTTTAATATCGGCGGTGCGTTTGCAACCGGCGAGAATGCCGAAATGCGCTTCTGGGCATATTCTCAAAGCAACATCAATCGCGGTCTCGACCTGAACAAGCCCTCGGGTTACAAAGATGGGTTCGCGGGTTCATTGCGGTACTATTTTGCTGATGAAGTGGTCACGCACGGTTACATTGGCGCGGGTTACTACTTCACCAAAGAATTAGTCGACACAAACGGACAAGCCTATACGCCGAGCTTCTTTACCGAGTTGAATTTTAGCAGCGCGTTGGGAGCCGGGTTTCACGCCTATAGCCAGGTGATTCTGCAGGGTGGACGCAGCGAAGGAATTAAAGAAATAGACACCCAGGTGGGTGTGACCTACAAACTAAACGGGGGCAAAAAAAGCAGTGCGAATTTGTTCCTGGAGAACGACATCGGTCAGGAAGGAAATCCGGAACGACGTCGGATACTTTTGGAGTTCCGACGTTCGTTTCAAGGTAACTGAGTCGGCGGAACGGCGCGCTGCGATGCCGCTGCGGCCGTTCCGGGGTTTTCTGAAGAATCTGCTGCGTCCTGAGGTTTGTTAATTTCACTCTGAACGGCGCGTAGACGTCGCACCCAAGCCCCTCGCATTAATTCGTCCGGCAGCGCCGCGCGCGCTTGTGTGGCGCTGGCAAAATCCGGGTAGACGCCGGTGACCAAACCAAACCACGGTTTACCTTTGCGCGATGCGCTAAACACGGCGGCAGGCTCAGCCAGACTGAATTTGCGAAGCGCGCGACGAATATCCCCCTCTTGCGAAGATCCTGCGATTTGCAACGTGTAGGCATCCGGATTTTGGGCGAGCAACCAGTCATGGCGTTTTGCCCGGTTTTTTCCGGGAATGGATGGAGCTGCGGTGGGCTCGTTAACCGATACGTCAGGCACTGTGGGCTCGACAGCGAGTTCGGGTTCAGGAGCCGAGGCAACTATTTCGGGTTGCGGAGTCTCCTCAGGACTGACCGGTGCCGGAGGTGTTTGCTGCGCAACGATGGGTTGTTCCGGAATCGGTGCCTGCGCTGGCGTTGTCGCGATGGGGGATGCAGTCGGCTGCTTCTTAAACAAAGCGTTGATCGAATCCTGAAACACAAAAGCGAAAATCAATGCCGCCGCGATGGATGTGGCACCCAGCAAATGTTGCGGCGTCACCCATGGATGATTCAGCAAAATCGAGACCGGATTGGGAGGTCGCCCGTTATGAGCTGAACCAAGATTAATCAGCGCGTTAATGTGACCTGGCCAGCCAGCCGACGCGCGCGCGATGCGCCGGATATCGCGACTTTGGTATTCAACGCCGCCGCCTCCGGAAGGACTGTTGCTGCGGACGTGCTGAATATAATGGCCGACTTCATCTGGGGTCAGCGGTTGCAATGGGATGGCTTTGACGCGGTGACGTACGCTTGGGCCGACCAAACTTATTTTTTCACGCTGCTCGACAAACAACACCAGATTAAGCAGGTTACGTCCGCTCTCACCACGCAAATCAGCGAGCGCTTCGAGAAACGGATAGGCGTCGCTCGCCAACCGGTCGGCAGCGTCGATGAACACGATGCAGTGATAGCCCTTGCGTTGCAGTAGATCCAGTTGTTCCTTGATTTGTGCGAGGGGCTGCGTCGGAGTGGATTGCGCCGCTACCAGTTTGAACGAATTCAGCACCGTGTCATAGATCGTTTGCGTGGTTAAGGTACGGTCGGCGCTCACAGTAACAGCGTGGATATTGGGCCCGCCACGCGCAATCATTTCGCGCAACAGAGTGCTTTTGCCACTGCCCGCAGGGCCATGAATGAGCAGAACCAAATCACTATACCGCGCCAGATACAAAGCCATGTCCAGCGTGGTACGGCGCGACTCGGCGCTGAAATAGGGTCGATGTTCATGCGTCGCGTCGAAAGCGACCATGGGCGGATCGAGCGGTTGCGTGCCCGGGGTGAAGATTAATTGCGTGTCGTTGCTGATCTGCATAACAGGCTATATATAGGTGCCTTGCACAAATACCACATGGTAACCACGACTCACTTGAGCGTCACGAGTTTGCATTAACGCCTGCTCGGCAGCATCGCGTGTATCAAAGAGCTCGCGCTTAACGCGTCCACTCGACCCCTGGTTACCCCATTCCTTAATGACCATCCAGCCTTCCAGTAAATCTTGCTGTAAAAGCACTTGGTAAAATTTTTGCGGGCTATTTATCTCCGCCGTTTTCTGCATGTAGATACGCATATCAGCTCAATCTCATCGGACTGAAAATGCGTTCGTGTTCGGCAATCGCATAGCGGTCGGTCATGCCTGCAATATAGTCGGCGATGGCGCGCGCACGACCATCCACGCCTTCGACGCTGTGATATTGCGCTGCGCGTAAGTAGGGGTCCGGCGGCAGCAGACGCAAGTCTTCAACGAACGCGTCGAACAATTCACGAATTACCTTCTTGGCTTTGGCAGTCATACGTTGCACACGGTAATGCTGGTACAGATGCGTGCGCAAGAAGCGCTTCAGTTCCAGATGCATTTCGCGCATCGCCGGGCTAAATGTCACGACCGCTTCGCGATGTTGGCGCACTGCATCTGCGGTGTCGAATCCTGCCGTGACGATGGCATCGCGGGTATGTTCAATCAGGTCCGACACTTGGCGGTTAATCATACGGCGGATGATTTCGTGAATAGTGCGACGCGCCGCAAGCTTCGGGTAAAGCTGTTTAACGACGGCATGCTGGTCGCGAAACAAGCGCACATCATCGAGCTGCTCAATGGTCAATAAACCGGCGCGCAAACCATCATCGACATCGTGGTTGTTGTAGGCAATTTCATCCGCAACGTTGGCAAGCTGTGCTTCCAGGCCCGGCTGGGCATTTTTTATAAAGCGTTCACCGACATCACCCAGACGCTCGGCGTGTTTGCGCGAACAGTGTTTCAAAATTCCCTCGCGCGTTTCGAAGGTGAGGTTGAGCCCGTCGAATTCGGCGTATTTTTCTTCCAGGTCATCGACTACACGCAACGACTGCAAGTTGTGCTCGAAGCCACCGTGCTCACGCATGCATTCGTTAAGTACATCCTGCCCGGCGTGACCGAACGGGGTATGTCCCAGGTCGTGGGCGAGCGCAATGGCTTCGGTTAAATCTTCATCGAGCTGCAAAAAACGCGCAATCGAACGGCCGATTTGTGCGACCTCAATCGAGTGGGTGAGGCGCGTGCGGAACATGTCGCCTTCATGATTTACGAACACCTGGGTTTTGTATTCCAAACGCCGGAACGCAGCGGAGTGCACAATGCGGTCGCGGTCGCGCTGATATTCGCTGCGCGCATCCGGCGGCGGCTCTTGGAAGCGGCGACCGCGTGAACGTTCAGGATGAGCGGCGTAGGGCGCGAGCATGACAATTATAATCCCAGGCCAAGTTTGGCGCGTACCGCGTGATGTTCGTCGATGGTTGCGCGCAGCAAGTTCGGATCAAAGTCAGCGGTGACCAGTGCGTTACCGAGGCCGCATAGCAACACCAGCCGAATTTTTCCATTGAGCACCTTTTTGTCAACACCCATCAGTTCGATAAAGCGCTCGGTTTCCAGATCGGCGGGGCCACGTGTTGGCAATTGGGCGCGGTCGATCAGGCGATCTACACGGTGCACGTCTTCACGGGTCAACCAGCCCATGCGCATTGACATGTCGGCCGCCATCAACATGCCGACGCCGACGCCTTCACCGTGCAACCAGGAATGATAGCCGGTCCCGGTTTCAATCGCGTGGCCAAAGGTGTGACCAAAATTGAGCGTCGCGCGCACACCGCCTTCCTTTTCGTCGGCGGCAACCACCTCGGCCTTGTTGCGACACGAGCGCTCGATCGCGTACGCGAGTGCTTGCGGATCGCGCGCGCTGAGTTTTTCCATGTTGTCTTCCAGCCAGCGAAACAATTCCATATCGCGAATCAAGCCGTATTTGATGATTTCGGCGAGGCCCGCGCTCAGCTCACGATCCGCCAATGTGTTGAGCGTGTCGGTGTCGGCCAGTACACACACCGGCTGATGAAATGCACCTATCATGTTTTTACCGAGCGCGTGATTTACGCCGGTTTTGCCGCCGACTGACGAATCCACTTGTGCCAACAGCGTCGTGGGAATTTGCAGGTAATTTACGCCGCGCTGATAACACGCGGCGGCAAAGCCGGTGATGTCGCCGACCACGCCGCCACCCAACGCGACCAGCGTGGTCTGGCGGCTGTGACGATTGTTGAGTAACGCGTCGAATACCAAATTGAGCGTGTCGAGATTCTTGAAACGCTCGCCGTCCGGCAACACCACGGTGTCGCAGTTGCGGTTGCTGAACAGCGCGCGGGCTTGTTCCAAATACAGCGGTGCCACGGTTTCGTTGGTTACGATGCACACTTGTGATCCCAACACGTGGCTTGCGACCAGCTCGGGTTGGCTCAGTAAACCGGTGCCGATATGAATCGGATAGCTCCGGTCGGCCAGGTTCACATGCAGGGTTTTCATCAGCATCTCAAAGTGTTTTGCGCGCGAAAAAGTATACAGGAAACAGCGGATAACGCGCTAAATCCGGCGGGGCAGTGCTCAGCGCATCAGCCCGGCAGCACGGCGATGATTTTTTTCACCAGCCACTTCGGGGTGTGGCCGTCGGTGTCGAGGATCAAGTCGGCGATTTCTTCGTACAGCGGGGCGCGAGTTTCCATCAATGCGCGCAACGTTGCTTTGGGGTCTGCGGTTTTGAGCAGCGGGCGGTGCGGGTCTTTGGCGGTGCGGTTGAATAACTGTTCGAGGTTGGCGCGCAAATAAACTACGAATCCGCGGCTTGCAAGGTGCGTGCGGTTGTCCTTGTCAAGCACCGCGCCCCCACCGGTGGCGAGCACAATGTTTTCGCGCTGGGTGAGTTCGTTGATCATGGCGCGCTCGCGTACGCGAAATCCGGCTTCACCTTCCAGCTCGAAGATCAACGGAATGCTCGCGCCGGTGTGCTGTTCGATTTCATGGTCGCTGTCGACGAAACTCATCGCCAGCGCTCTCGCAAGCTCTTTGCCCGCCGTGGTTTTACCAGCGCCCATTGGTCCGATCAGGAAAATATTACGGCGTGTCATGGTGGTTTTAGCCAGAGCTGAAAAACAAACGGGCGGCGGAATGATCATCCGCCGCCCGTTGGTATTCAAGTCATTAGTTAATCTTCAAGTTGTCTTTAAGCACCTTGGGCGTGACGAAGATCAGCAGCTCGGTGTTCTGGTCGACGGTGCTATTACGACGGAACAGTATGCCAATGAACGGCAAGTCGCCAAAGAACGGGACCTTGGCGGTGGATTCGCGTTTTTCCTGTTCATGTATGCCGCCCAACACCACCGTCTCACCAGACTGGACTAATACCTGGGTCGAAATTTCGCGTTTGTCGATGGACGGATTCGAGCCGCCACCGGCGGTGGGCACGACCTGGCCGACGCTGTCTTTGGTGACTTTGAGATCCATACGAATACGGTCGTCAGGTGTGATGTGCGGCGTAACAGTCAAGCTCAGCACCGCTTCTTTAAAGCTGACGCTGGTCGCGCCGCTGGATGCCGCTTCCTGATACGGGATTTCTGTACCCTGTTTGATCACGGCTTCTTTTTGATTGGACGTGATCACGCGCGGGCTGGAAATCACTTCACCACGGCCTTCCTGTTGCAGCGCGGAGAGTTCCAGATCGAGCAAGGTGTTGCGCCCCAGGATCGCAAACGCAACGCTGCCTGCAGTGCCGCCTGCGGGCAGGTTGAAGTTATAGCGGTTGCCCGCCGCTGGAATTGCAATCGGGAAGGGGCTGCCGTTGGTATTGGTTTGCTGATTGGTCACTGCTGAATTCACCATGCTGCTGGTTCCAGCTGCGGTGCCGGAACCGACAATCAAGTTGTTGCTTGAATTGCGCGTGCCGGTGACGCCGAAGCGCACGCCCAAGTCACGTGCGAAGTCGTTGTGTGCGATCACGATCCGGGATTCAATCAAGACTTGGCGCACTGCAATGTCAAGCTTGGCGACCAATTTGCGGATGCTCGCCAGCCGGTCGGCGGTTTCCAGCACAATTAGAGTGTTGGTGCGCTCGTCAATCGACACCTTGCCACGCTCAGACAACAGCGTTTTGTCTTGCGAGCGCAGTAATCCAGCCAGATCAGATGATTTGGCGTAGTTGATCTGGATCAGTTCCGTTTGCAACGGTGCTAATTCTTCCACTTGTTTCTTCGATTCGATTTCCAGTTTCTCGCGCGTGGCGATTTCTTCAGTCGGCGCAATCATGATGACGTTACCGCTGCGACGCATGCCCAGTCCCTTGGTTTTCAGAATCAGATCCAGGGCTTGATCCCAGGGAACATTCTGCAAACGCAAGGTCAGGTTGCCCTGCACCGTGTCGCTAGTGACGATGTTCAAGCTGGTGAAATCCGCCAGCAATTGCAGCACCGCGCGCACTTCGATGTCCTGGAAATTAAGTGATAAACGTTCGCCGACGAATTGATCTTCTTCGCGTTTGGCCGCTTCCTTCTGTTCTTTGCTGAGCGGCTTCACTTCGACGGTGAAGGTGTTTTCCGACTGGAAGGCGAGATACTCGTACACGCCTTTGGGGGTGATGCTCAATTGTGCCGAGCTATCACGGGTGCCCGCGTCGATGAACTGAACTGGAGTGGCGAAGTCGACCACATCGAGGCGTTGGCGCAGTTCGGTGGGCAACGCTGTATTGGCGAATTCGACAAAAATTTGCCCGCCGGATTCGCGCGTGTCGACCACGACGTTGGGGTCGGACAAGGTAACGATCACGCGTCCTGCGCCGTTATCACCGCGTCGGAAGTCGATGTTCTTGATCATCGAGGTGGTGTTTTCTGCGGCAGACGGGGCGGCTAACGCCGAGCGCGTGGTTTGCGCCAGATCGGATTTAACGGTCAGCACCACGCTGTTGTTTTCGACCTTGGCTTCATAGGGCACAAGCTTGACTAGATTCAGCACCACGCGCGTGCGCCCGGCGGATTCAACCACCGACACGCTGCTGGCCAGGCCCAGATTGATCGCCTTGTTCTTCCATGGCAGCTTGGTAATGGTGTTGGGGAAATCCAGCGCGATGCGGGCCGGGTCATCAATGGTGAACGCAGCGGGTTTCGCAGGTGGCTTGTTAAAACGTAACGTCATTTGCGGACGATCACCGGGCAGATTGATAACCGTGATGTCTTCCAGCTCGACGCCTGAACCGCTACTCGATTTCGGTGCTTTCACAGCTTCCGGGACGGGAGGCGGCGCAACGGGTTTCACAGCATCGGCTGACGTTTCCGGCGTGGCTTCGGTTTGTACACCGGCGGTGCTTAACGTGAGATAGACATTGTTGCCTTGCGAGCGCGTCGTGAACTGCACCATTTGTTTCAGGTTCACGATCACGCGCGTGTGCCCGTCAATTTCAGTCGCACTCACAGTTTCAGCAGCGCCTTTGTCAATCGGCAACGGCAAGCTCCACGGCAGGTTGTTACGCACCTCGGGAAAGTCGAGAGTGATTTGCGGTGGGTTGCCTTGCGTCGCGCTGATCGGGGCAGGCGGATCGCCGCGGAAACTCAGATGCACTTCCACACTGTCGTTGCTTTGCGCCGTGAAGTTAATAAATTCCAGCGTGGTATTTTCCGCTGCGCCAGCACTACTCACCAGCGTAAGCAATGCGCCCAGCACCGGCAGCATCATGCGGTGCCAGCCGCTGCGCGCGACCGTGGTCAATGGAATGTTGTGGTGCATATGGTTCCTGCCAAACATGGTTTTCCCCTCTGGGATCATTGACTGATTTTCAAAGTAGCTTGACGTTCGATCCAACTGCCGAGCCCGTCAGAAATAATTTCGGTGATGTCGACCTGCTTGTCGGTGATGCGCGTGATCTCGCCAAAGTTCTTACCGATGTGGTTGCCCGCTTTGACGCGGAAGATCAGCCCGTCCGATGTTTTAACAATAGCCCATTTGTCTTTGTCCTTATTCAGGCTGCCAACCATCTTCAACGCGTCCAGTGAATATTGT
The DNA here is from genome assembly GCA_031370545.1 of Gammaproteobacteria bacterium. Lineage (GTDB taxonomy): Bacteria > Pseudomonadota > Gammaproteobacteria > SG8-11 > SG8-11 > UBA6921. The sequence continues at coordinate 11,587 of JANMQQ010000303.1, read as the reverse complement.
TCAAGGGCCTCGCGATTGCGGTCGATGTTCGGACGCAACTTGCTCTTGGAACCGCTTGCCGCAGTCGCAGGTGCCGGAGCTTTAGTAGCGGGCCGAAACGGGTCGCGCAAGCTTTCATCTCGGTAAATAAAGCGTTCGTAAGGTTTGATATCCGGCAGCGGCGCGATCGGCGTACCGGCGCGCGCCTGCACTTCTTTTATGTACTCGTTCAAGTCGTCAAATTTGTCGTTGGCGCACGCGGCGAGTAACACGCACAGTGCCAACGCGCACCAGCCCATACCGCGCAAGGATGGCGTTGTAGCAAGGAATGAATGCGTTGTTTTCTGGTACATAAACTTCGTTATCCTGGTTGCGTTGCCGTTACTTTTTCTTCTTGTCTTTCTTTTTCGCTTGTTCCTGGTTGATCTCTTCTTCATCCAGGTAGCGATAGGTTTTAGCGGTCGCGTCCATCGTCAAATTACCTTTGCGTTTTCCTTTCTGGCCGCCGTCTTTCACCTGCGTGATGACAAAGTCATGCAAGGTGACGATCCGCGGCAGCGCTGCGACGCCGCTGACAAAAGCACCGAACTGATGGAAGTTACCGTTCACGCGAATCTTGATCGGCAGCTCGGCGTAAAACTCAACCGGAATTTCCGGTTCGGGTTTGAACAGTTCAAATTCCAGCCCGCTGGCTACACCCACTTGTGAGATGTCGACCAGCAGGGCTGCGACTTCGGTTTTGGATGGCAATTGCCGCAGCATTTCGCCGAACACTTTTTGCATGTCTTCCATTTGTTTTTTGTAGGCGGTCAGGCTGACGGCTTTGGCCTGCTTTTCTTCGAAGGTTTTTTTCAGTTCGGCTTCTTTGCTCTGCGCCTGGGTTAATACATTGACCTGCCCAAGCGTGTCGAAATAAATGCCAATACCGAGCACCGTGAGGCACACCATGCCGATGGCCATCCCTTTGAACACAATCGGCCAGGTGCCGATGTTGTTCACATCCAATTTTTTCATGTCATCGACGAAGCTCATGGTTTTGATTCCTTGGGCTTGTCGGTGCTTTTTGGATCGGCGGCAGGTTCGCTCGCCGGACGATGTTGCACGGCGTGCATGCTAAACCAGCTCAATCCAGGGTATTCGCTCTTGCTGGAGTCGATCACGTCCAGCACCGGCTTGGTCATCCATGCGGCGGTGTCGACATTTCGCATCAGCGCAGAAACGTTGGCGTTGGATTCCGCGACGCCTTCAATTTTAATGTTGCTACCTGACACATTGACTTGAGTCAGATACACGCCTTCCGGCATGGTCTGGGTGATCTCTTGAAACAGATGCACGATTTCCGGGCGGCTACCTTGCAAGGTTTGAATGATCTTCATGCGTGCCAGCAGATTTTGCTTGTCGGTCTCGAGGGTTTGAATTTCCTTGATCTGTTTCTCGACCTCTTCGATTTTTCCGTCGAGAAATTTATTGCGCGCTTCCTGCGTGGTGACGAGGCCGTTCATATGAATATGGATGTACACCAGCACCAGGACGGACAGCATGCCGCTGCCCGCAGCAATCACGGCGAACTGGCGCTTGCGTTCTTTATTTAGCGCGGCGCGCCACGGAAGGAGGTTAATGTGAGCCATCAGTCGAAACTCCGCAGTGCCAGACCACAGGCGATCATCAATGCAGGGGCATCGTTCGCCAGCGCCTGTGCCTTGACCCGGCTTGCCGTGGTCATGTTGGCAAACGGGTTGGCGATGGAGGTGCTGGTGCCGACTTTTTCGTTAATGAGTTCGTCCACGCCCGCGATGGACGAGCTGCCGCCTGCCAGTACGATGTGGTCGACCGAGTTGTAATCGCTGGAAGAAAAAAACAATTGCAGTGAGCGACTCACTTGCTGGGCCATGGCTTCTTTAAACGGTTCCAGAACTTCCGGCACGTAATTGTCGGGCAGTCCGCCTTGACGTTTGGCCATGCCGGCCTCTTCGAACGACAAACCATAGCGGCGCTGAATTTCTTCGGTGAGTTGTCGGCCGCCAAATAATTGATCGCGGGTGTAAATGATTTTGCGGTTGTGCAAAATGTTGAGCGTGGTCATGGTTGCGCCGATGTCGATGATGGCGATGATTTTGTCCACGCCTTCGTCCGGTGCCTGATGCGCAACCAGCGCAAATGCGTTCTCGAGGCTGTACGATTCCACGTCGATAATCTTTGGGGTCAGCCCGCCCAATTCGATGGCAGCGATGCGCACGTCAACATTTTCGCTACGTGACGCGGCGACCAATACGTCGACCGTGTCGGGACTGTCTTCGGTGGGCCCGAGCACTTCGTAATCCAGATTGACTTCGTCAAGCGAGTACGGAATATACTGATTCGCTTCCGCTTCGATCTGCGCGCCGATTTCTTCGTCGGATAAATTCGCAGGCAGTGTGATTACTTTGGTGATGACCGCAGAGCCGGGTACCGCAGCCGCAGCAAATTTTGCGCGTGCGCCCGAACGTTTCACTACGCGGCGAATACATTCACCCACGGCTTCCACATCAGTAATATTTTTTTCCACCACGGAATTTGGCGGCAGCGGTTCAACCCCGTAACATTCCACGCGGTAGTTGATGCCGGACTGGCTGAGCTCGAGAAGCTTGACGGCACTGGAGCTGATGTCTAATCCGAGAATCGGTGTCTTCTTGGATTGAAACAATGGCGGTAATCGCACGCGGTGGTCCTTCCGTTGTTATGGACGTCGTTGCTGTTGCGCATGACGCTTGGCGCACATAATCATCGGCATGAGCAAAGTAAACTTGATTGGTATTTAACAGTCGTAACTATAGTTCAAAAAAAAATTTACGAAAAACTAGCGCGGCTGAGTGTAAGTCGCACCTGAGTCGGATCAGAAGACGTGGTGAAGCAATGCTGGAAAAACTGAAAATTACCGGATGGAAGCGTGTCGTTTTGTTCGGCGCACTCGGCATGTTCGTGCTCATGCTCATTGGTGCGACAGTTCTGTATTTGAAAATTTCTTCGGAGTTGCCTTCAGTCGAATCGCTCAAGGACGTGCGCTTCCAGGTTCCATTGCGCGTGTACGCATCGGACGGAAAACTGATCGCGGAATTCGGCGAGAAAAAACGCATTCCAGTCAAGATGGACGGAGTGCCTGCGTTGTTGGTGAGGGCAGTACTGGCGGCCGAAGATGATCGCTTCTACGAGCATCCAGGTGTTGACTACCAGGGTTTGCTGCGTGCGGTGGCGGTGTTCGTACGCACCGGCGAGAAGGCGCAGGGTGGCAGCACCATCACCATGCAGGTGGCGCGCAATTTCTTTTTGAGTAGCGAGCGGACGTTTACGCGCAAGTTGAGCGAAATCTTGTTGTCGCTACGCATTGAGCACGAGCTGACCAAAAACGAAATTCTTGAGTTGTATCTGAACAAAATTTATCTCGGCAATCGCGCTTATGGAGTCGCTTCCGCTGCCAAGGTTTACTACGGTGTCGAGGTCAACGATCTCACGCTGGATCAAATGGCGATGATCGCCGGGTTGCCCAAGGCACCGTCGACGTTCAATCCCATCGTGAATCCTGAACGGGCATTACAGCGTCGCAACTACGTGTTGCGACGTTTACATGAGCTGGGCGCGATTGATACCGCGACATTTGATCGCTCGGTGAAGTTGCCGGACACCGCACGACTGCATACGGTTACCGAAGAAGTCGATGCGCCTTACGCAGCGGAAATGGCGCGTGCAGTGGCGGTGGAAATGTTCGGCAACGAGGCCTACACCGATGGGTACAAGGTCTACACCACCATCGACAGCCGCCTGCAACCGGTCGCGAGCACGGTGTTGCGGCAGTCCTTGATCGAGTATGACGAGCGCCATGGTTTTCGCGGCGCCGAATCACATGTGACGCTGGCGCGCGACAGCACCGTGGACGATTGGGAGGAAGCACTGCGCGACACATCTTCTGCGGGCGGATTGATTCCAGCTTTGGTGCTTTCGGCGGGCGAACAAAATGCGGTTGTGTATCTGGGCTCGAATCGCAAAATCACCTTGGACTGGAATGCGTTGTCGTGGGCGCGGCGTTACGTTTCGGAAAATGCATTGGGTTCGGTACCGAAATCTGCCAGCGAAGTCGTGCATGCGGGTGACATCGTGCGCGTGCGGCAAACTGCTCCAAACAAATGGCGACTATCGCAACTGCCTGCCATCGAAGGCGCGTTGATTTCAATTTCACCGGCGGACGGCTCGGTTAAATCCATCGTCGGGGGTTTTGACTTTTATCGCAGCAAGTTCAATCGCGTGGTGCAGGCGCAGCGGCAGCCAGGGTCGAGCTTTAAGCCGTTTATCTATTCGGCTGCGCTGGATAATGGCTTCACCACCGCAACGCTGGTGAACGATGCCCCCGTGGTGTTTGACGATCCCGGACTGGAATCAACCTGGCGACCCGAAAACTATACGGGCAAGTTTTATGGTCCAACGCGCCTGCGCGAAGGATTAGTCAACTCCCGCAACCTGATTTCAATCCGCGTGCTGCAAGCCATTGGCATAGATACCGCGTTGCGACACGTAGCTAAGTTCGGCATCAACGCCGAGCGCCTGCCACGCAATTTGTCGTTGGCACTGGGCAGCGGCACGGTGACGCCGATGGATTTGGTTTCGGGTTACGCAGTGTTTGCAAATGGTGGTTTTCGAGTATCGCCGTATATCGTGCAACGCATCGTCGGGCCGGATGACAAGGTTGTGTTTCTGACCACGCCAGCGACGGTGTGTGCGGCCTGCGAAGAACCGGCTACCACTGATGAATCTGCGCCCACTGGAATCGCAGCGGCAGTGCGCGAGGCAAGCAAGCCGCAGAAAGTCGCGCCACGCGTGATATCCGCGCAAAATATTTACCTCACCGTTTCGATGATGAAAGACGTGGTGAAGCGCGGAACCGGCAAGCAAGCCATGCAGTTGCACCGTAATGATCTGGCCGGTAAAACCGGAACCACCAACGATCAGCGCGACACTTGGTTTGCGGGATTTAATCCGGACGTCGCTACCGTGGCGTGGCTGGGTTTTGACAATTCACAACCGCTGGGTGACGGCGAGTCGGGCGCGCGCGCGGCGCTACCGATGTGGATCAATTTCATGGCCAAAGCTTTGGATGGGGTGCCCGAGCATGACTTGGATCCGCCCGCAGGATTGGTGTCGGTGAAGATTGATCCGCAGACCGGCCAGCTGGCGGGGTCCGAAAATCGCAACGCAATTTTCGAAGTTTTCCGTGCCGATGCGTTGCCGAAGCAATCTGCGGACGATGTGTTCACCGGAACTCCGAGTGAGAGCAGCGGAGCGGTGGGTAGCAGCGAAGGCGAACAACTGTTTTGATTGAGGACTGCGAGCCATGGCTTACGCGGTGCGAGTTCAGCCGGAACATTTCGATGCCTGGCACGAAGTGGCGTGCGCGCAGCAACAGCTGCAAAGTGGAGCGTACGGTGCGCAAGTGACTTTCGTCGGGAGCTTGCGTGACTTCAGCGACGGTGAAGTCGTGCGCGCGATGCAACTGGAACATTATCCGGGGATGACGGAACGTTATATTGAACGCATTTGTGACGCTGCGGCGCAACGCTGGGAGTTACAGCACACGCTGATCTTGCATCGCGTTGGAGAATTGTTACCGGGGGAGGCGATTGTGTTGATCGCGGTATGGTCATCGCATCGTGCGGCGGCCTTCGATGCCTGCCGCTACCTGATTAATCAGCTCAAGCATGATGCGCCATTTTGGAAACGAGAAACCCTTGATGGCACAGAGCGCTGGGTCACGACAAATACGCCCGATTCCGATGCTATGCCGGGTTAGCGGTGTTGCCGTGTTGAACTAGAGCCCACTATTGCGCAGCCATTCACACGCTTCTTTAAGCCCACCACCGCAGGCTCTGTTGCCGTAGTCGATTGATTTTGTATAGTCGGTTTCAATTAAACCACCCTCGAAATACAGCAACGCAAGGGTATAACAAGATTTCAAATTACCCTGCTTGCAACCACTCGTGCCGAGATCAATGCTGCGGGTGGTGTAACTTTTCGCCAGATTGATATCACGATCAATTTTCTTCCCTGAGAATGCGCCACGAGAATACGCCACAGCTAGGTTAAGGCAGTCTTGTAACGAGTTACGCTCGCAGGCCTTTTCATAATCCTGCGCCCATTTTGGCGGCGCTACCGTTGCTGCTACTGAGGTTGAAGCCAGGCTAACAAGCCACGCGCAAAGTAACAGGGTGCCAAGTGTCGAAATGGATTTTTGCAAAGTGGATATCTCCAGTAACGATGATCTAAATTTTGAAAAGGTGATCAGTTTACGCGTCGAATACATCACGGTGCATGTCAGCGTCGATGTAAATACTATGGTTCATCGAATTGTAGGCCGCAACTCGCTCGATTCGCATATTAAATGAACGCGTAAATAAGCATCGCTTATGTCGGCGCAAATAAGTTAGCAGTTGCTTTTGACTTGGAAGTCGCTAACTTATGCAATGTTCCGCGCAGGGCAAAATAATAATTAAAAGTAACCACCTGCGACAGAATAACCATTCTGAAATCTGCAAAGGGGTAGGAAAATATGTCGAAGTTAGTCCGACCACACGGAGGCGGGGAGCTGAAGCCGTTGTTGGTGTCGGCAGAAAAACTCAAGGCCGAACGCACTCGCGCCGGTTCGCTGCAAAAAATCGCGGTTACATCACGTGAAGTCGGCGACCTGATTATGTTGGGTATCGGCGGATTCACGCCTCTAGATGGCTTCATGACACGTGCCGATTGGCAAGGTGTCTGTGACGACATGAAAATGGCCAACGGATTATTTTGGCCAATACCGATCACGCTCTCCGTTAACAAAGACATCGCCAAGACAATTAAAGAAGGTCAGGAAATTGCGCTGGTTGATCCTGAGCGCGACAACGAAATCCTGGCCGTCATGCGCGTCACTGAAAAATACACCATTGATAAAGCGCACGAATGCATGATGGTCTACAAGACCACCGACGCCGAACACCCGGGTGTAAAAATGGTGGTGGAGCAGGGCGAGGTGAATCTCGCCGGCCCGGTGAAAGTACTTTCACAGGGTGAATTCCCAAGTAAATATGCAGAGACCTACCTCACACCTGCGCAGACGCGTGCGTTGTTTGACGCAAAAGGCTGGAAGACTGTTGCCGCTTTTCAAACCCGTAATCCGATGCATCGTTCGCATGAGTATCTCGCCAAAATTGCGATTGAAATCTGTGATGGCGTGCTGATTCATTCGCTGCTGGGCAAGCTCAAGCCCGGTGATATTCCGGCGGAAGTACGTGTCAAAACGATTGATGTGTTGATGAAAAATTACTTCGTTGCCAATACCGTGGTGCAGTCCGGTTATCCGCTTGATATGCGTTACGCGGGTCCGCGTGAGGCGTTGCTGCATGCGTTATTCCGTCAGAACTATGGTTGTTCGCATCTGATCGTCGGGCGCGATCATGCCGGTGTTGGAGATTACTACGGGCCGTTCGATGCGCATCACATTTTTGATCAGATTCCGAAAGACGCATTGGAAACCCAGCCGCTCAAAATTGACTGGACGTTTTTCTGCGCCAAGTGTGAGGGCATGTCGTCGATGAAGACCTGCCCGCATGAGGCCGCAGATCGGTTGCTATTATCCGGCACAAAGTTACGCAAAATGTTGTCAGAAGGTGGCGAAGTGCCGCATCACTTCAGTCGTCCGGAAGTGTTGTCGATATTGCGTGACTATTATAAAAACCTGGCCGAGGACGAGAAAGTTGAAGTCAAGCTCAGCGGCCATTCAGGAAAATAGTTTTTTAGAATTGGCGGTTTCAAGTCCCAAGTGCAAAAAGTGCAGCGTGATGCTGCTTAAAGTTGAAAGCGTCAGGTGTAAACAGCTCGGCCGGGCACTTGAAGCTGAGCGACTTGCGCGGCCGAGTGTTTAGTTTCCACGCGATTTCGTCCAGCTCTTTCTGAGAGAAGACGCTCAAGTCACTCCCCTTGGGCAGGTACTGCCGCAGTAAACCGTTGGTGTTCTCGTTAATGCCGCGCTGCCACGGGCTGTGCGGATCGGCGAAGTACACCTTCACCCCGGTTTCTTCTGTTAATTTCAGGTGAGCCGCCATTTCCCGCCCCTGATCGTAAGTCATGGACAGGCGCTTCTGCGCCTCGATCTGGTTGAGTACATGACCGAAGCCCTTCACGGCGGATTCGGCGCTGGCCGTATCCATCTTAGCCAGCACCGTGAACAGTGTCGTACGTTCCACCAGTGTGCCCACCGAATCGCCGCCGGTTTCATTCCCATCGAAAGTTGCGTTTGGATCATCGTCCGTTCTTCAATGTTCAATCGCTTGTAGCTGTGCCCCCTCCCCGCGCAAAGCCAGCGCGATGGGAATCATCCCATGCAACATCTTCTCCCAAAAATGTTGCACTTGGGTTTAGAGCGCGCCGATGATTTCTTCAAGAAAATGGTGCCCAAAAAGAATGGCAAGGGTTATCGCGCAACTAAATTCAAGAAAGGGTGGCGGAGCGAAGTCTAAGTCTCCGGTTTTAGGTTAAAATGCGCGCCTGTTGCAGCAGCATAAAAGGCGAGGTCGAAAGACATGTGCGGCATCATCGGAATCGTCGGTAAAGACAGCGTCAACCAAACGATTTATGACGGGTTGACGGTGCTGCAACATCGCGGGCAAGACGCCGCCGGTATCATGACTGCTGACAAAGGTCAGCTCCATTTGCGCAAGAGCAACGGCCTGGTGCGCGATGTTTTTCATACCCGGCACATGTTGCGTTTGGCTGGAAATATGGGCATCGGCCATGTGCGTTATCCCACGGCGGGCAGTTCATCCAACGCCGAGTCGCAACCGTTTTACGTCAACTCTCCGTACGGCATTGCGCTTGCGCACAACGGCAATCTCACCAACGCGCAAGATTTGAAGCGCGACGTATTCCGCGATGATCTGCGCCATCTCAACACCGAATCCGATTCCGAAGTGCTGCTGAATATTTTCGCGCACGAGTTGCAAGCGCTGGGCAAATTGCGCATCGACGAAAGCGACGTGTTCAAGGCGGTGAGCGGCGTGCATCGGCGCGTACGCGGCGCGTATGCGGTGGTGGCGATGATCATTGGTTACGGCATCGTTGGCTTTCGCGATCCCAACGGCATTCGCCCGGTTGTGCTCGGCAAGCGCGAAAGCGAACGCGGCACCGAATACATGATTGCGTCGGAAAGCGTGGCGCTGGATTCGTTGGGCTTCAAACTGGTACGCGATATTGCACCCGGTGAGGCGGTGTTCATCAGTCAAGACGGTGCACTCTACGCGCGCCAGTGCGCACCGCATGCGCAGTTATCGCCGTGCATTTTTGAATACGTGTACTTCGCACGGCCCGACTCCACACTCGACGAAATCTCCGTGTACCGTGCCCGGATGCGCATGGGCGAAACGCTTGCTGCGAAGATTCAGCGCGAATTTTCCGCGCATGACATCGACGTGGTGATCCCGATCCCCGACACCAGCCGCACCGCCGCCGTGCAGATGGCGCATGACTTGAATTTAAAATATCGCGAAGGCTTCATCAAAAATCGCTACATCGGCCGCACCTTCATCATGCCCGGCCAGAAAGAGCGCAAGAAGTCGGTGCGCCAGAAACTCAATCCCATCGATCTCGAATTTCGCGGCAAGAACGTGTTGCTGGTCGACGACTCCATCGTGCGCGGCACCACCTCGCGCGAGATCACCCAGATGGCGCGCGACGCCGGTGCCAACAAAGTGTATTTCGCCTCGGCGGCGCCGCCGGTGCGCTACGCCAACGTGTACGGTATTGACATGCCGTCACGCGGCGAGCTGGTCGGCTACGGTCGCGACGTCGAACAGATTTGCGCCGAGATCGGTGCCGACGGTTTGATTTTTCAAGACCTGGGTGATTTGATCGAATCCGCCCGCAAAGGCAATCCGCGCATTAAGCGCTTTGACACCTCAGTATTCGACGGCGAATACGTCACCGCCGATGTCACGCCCGACTACCTCGCACGCCTGGAAGCGCTGCGCAGCGAAGGTGCCAAAGAGCAGCAACAAAAACCGGACGACGACATCATTGATATGTACAACACGGCGTAATGTCCGAATGCCGCAATCAACAGCTTGTTGAATATTGCGAGCACATTAAGGCGAAACCGCTGACGAATTACGTTGCGAGCGTTGAAGTATCATGCTGACCGAAGACCAACTGAAGCGATTGTTATTGGATCTGGAATCAGACCGGATCGAGCGCACCGCGTCCGTAGATAAAGTCGATAAATTTTGTGAGGCGATATGTGCTTTTGCCAATGACTTGCCTAATCATCGCCAGCCCGGCTACTTGCTTATCGGCGTCAAGAATAATGGGATGCTCGCCGGTCTGACGGTAACCGATGAACTTTTGACGAATCTCGACGGGATCCGCTCCGATGGAAATGTCTTGCCCCAGCCCCTCATGAACGTGGCTAGGTTTTCTCTCGACGGCGGCGATGTCGCGGTTGTGGAAGTCTATCCATCGGACCTCCCACCTGTGCGCTACAGAGGTCGAGTCTATATTCGTGTCGGTCCGCGTAAGGCGGTTGCCAGCGAACAAGAAGAGCGCGTTCTGTACGAGAGACGGGTTGCGCAGGCGCGCTCCTTTGACGCGCGCCCCTGCCCGGAAGCGACCATTGATGAACTGGCCTTGGGGCAATTCGACGCTTATCGTCGTGAAGCCGTCGATCCTGAAACCATTTCGGCTAACCACCGATCCGTCGAACAACAACTGGCCTCGCTAAGGCTGTTCGACCCGGAACGTGCCTGCCCAACTCATGCGGGTATTTTGTTGTTCGGGAAAAATCCCCGCTTCTTTCTGCCGGGCGCTTATGTTCAGTACCTCAAATTGCCCGGTACCGAACTGACGGAGGTGCCTGAAGACCAAGCTGAAATATCCGGTGATCTACACTCGGTGCTGCGTGAGCTGGAAGGCCGACTCAAGCTACTTATTCAGACCACAATGCGCGCTGTTAGCGCGCTGGAAGAGAAGTTACTTCCGAGCTATCCGGAGTGGGCGCTGCGCGAATTATTGATGAATGCCATCATGCACCGCAACTACGACAGCAATACGCCAGTTCGCTTCTCTGCCTTTAGTGACCATATCGAAATTCAGAATCCCGGCGGCTTGTATGGGGAGGCAACGCCGGAAAATTTTCCCACACGTAACAGCTACCGCAACCCCGTGATTGCCGAAGCGATGAAATCGCTCGGCTTTGTGAATCGGTTTGGTTACGGGGTGCAGCGCGCGCAGAAGTTGCTGGCTCAGAACGGCAACCCTCCCGCCGAATTCGAATTTGACCAGCACTCCGTGTTGGTCAAAATATATCGGAGAGTGGAATGAAAACCGTCGCGTTTTTCAACAACAAAGGCGGAGTGGGGAAGACTTCGCTTGTGTATCACCTTGCGTGGATGTTTGCAGACCATGGGGTCAAGACCTTGGCAGTCGATCTTGATCCGCAGGCCAACCTCACCGCCATGTTTCTGGATGAGGAGCGTCTGGAAAGCTTGTGGCCCGATGATGAACACCCCGAGACCGTCTACGGCGCGATCCGCCCAATTTTGCGCGGCATCGGCGACAT
>JANMQQ010000299.1:0-3421 GCA_031370545.1 Gammaproteobacteria bacterium | reverse complement strand
TACACCCGGCAAACACAAACCGCGCAGACCCACACTCAGTACGTTCAAAGGCAACTAAAATAGAGGCGCCGATGCATGACGTGTAATTTCAAAATTCGCGCAAAAACCTTGTCAAGAATTTTTTGCTGAATAGTTACAATTACGGATGACTTGACTCACTACACGCGCGCGTCAACGCAGTCGTTTCCGCCCATCGCGAATTCACGGCAAATAGAGGGGCGGCGCGCGTAAATCGTGCACCGCAGCGTGTCGCGGTTGAGTGCGGCGCACCAGCCGTCGGACTCGCGTCGCATCACGGTGGTGTCACGTTCATCGTGTTCGGTCAGGTGCTCGGGAACGTCGTCGCCGCTCATTAACAAGACCTGCAACTTGCAGCAACAGGCTGTGCAGGCGGCACATGTGATGACGGCTGGATCGCTATTCGCAGCATCGTGGCGTTGAATAATCTGGGTCATGACATAAACCGCTGCAAGGTCAGCCCATCCAGATCAATTTCCGGTTTGCGTCCCGACACCACGTCCGCCAATACCTTGCCTGAGCCGCAGGCCATGGTCCATCCCAGCGTGCCGTGGCCGGTATTGACAAATAAATTGTTGAACGGCGTGGTGCCGAGCACCGGTGGATTGTCGGGTGTCATCGGGCGCAAGCCGGTCCAGTATTCAGCGCGGGAAAGATCAGCGGCATGCGGAAATAAATCGCGCACCACGTGGTCAAGCGTGGCACAACGCGACCGACGCAAGGTGAGATCGTAGCCGCCCAGTTCAGCGGTGCCTGCGGCGCGCAAATTTTCACCCATGCGGGTGACGACGACTTTGTAACGTTCGTCGGTGAGCGTGCCTTGCGGTGCGCGTGCCGTGTCGATGATGGGCAGCGTGGCGGAGTAGCCTTTGACCGGATACACGGGTAAATGAATGCCCAGCGGTTTCAACAACAAAGGTGAATAGCTGCCGCAAGCCAGCACGTAAGCATCAGCACGAAATGCGCTGCGATTGGTGAGAACGCTTTCAATCTGGGCGCCAGAGCGTGACAGGCTGTGCACCGTGGTATTCAATTCAATGCGTGCGCCAAGATTCACTGCGGCCTTGGCGAGTTCAGCGGTGAAGCGGCGGCAGTCGCCGGATTCGTCTTCGGGAAAATGAATACCGCCGAGTAGTTTGTCGCGCACCGGGACCAATGCCGGTTCATGAGCCACACAACTGTCAACGTCGAGCACACGATGCGTAACTCCCAGCTGTTCCCAATGCGCACGGTCATGCAGGCCGTGGTCGAGATCATGTGCATTGCGATATAAAAACAAGGTGCCGCGTGTTTTCGCGCCGTAGTCGAATGGTGTTTCGCTGCGCAGGGCGACCAGACATGCGTGGCTGTAACGCGCCAGTCGCACTTGCCGTTCTTTATTCACCGCGTAACGCGCCGCAGTGCAATTGCCGACAAATTTTACCAGCCACGACCAAAGTGCCGGGTCGAGACGTGGGCGTAATACCAGCGGCGAATGGGGTTTAAACAGCCAGAGTAACGCGGTGAGTGGAATGCCGGGCGAGGCCCAGGGACTGGCAGAGCTCCACGACACTTGGCCGCCATTGGCGAAACTGGTTTCTTGCGCGACATCGGTTTGGCGTTCGAGCAGCGTGACTTCATGTCCGGCGCGTTGCAGGTAATACGCGCTGCTCACACCGATCACGCCGCCCCCGAGCACGAGGACTTTCATCGCGGCCACCGCGACTTCAACTCCTTCCCCCTGCAAGGGGGAAGGTAGGGATGGGGGTGGGTGATTCGTGTAGACACCTAAGAACACCCCCATCCTGGCCTTCCCCCTTGCAGGGGGAAGGAACCTATATTCAGATGCATTACGCAATGTGCTGACATGATTGTTTGACGGGAATCGGGGCATTGCAGTTCAGCATCATCAAAGGGCATGGTCATAACAAACTCTGGTAGAATCTGCGCTCATTCCGTTATGAGTTCGCGAGTGGTGCATTATGGAACCATCTGAAGATATTTTCGAAGAAGCTTTTCAGCAATCGGTCGAAATCGGCAACCGCCTGGCAACCAAAGATACCGCCGCCGAGATGTGGGAAATCGCCGATGGCATCCTCGCCGGTGCGATCCAGTATTGGTTGTATTCACGTCAGCCGTGCGGTGATCCGCTCTGCGAAGATTGCGATGCGATCAATACGGCGGAGTTACGTATGGCTGAGATGCATCGTTTGATCGAGGAGTTTGCGACCGAGAGTGAGTACTACCATGCGCCGACCGACGTGAATGTCGGACGTGCGTAGTTTAGATTCCACGTCGCAATTTCCTGACGTCAATTGCATACGCCGCAAGCAAATACATCAGCAAAAATAGCGTCCCCGACAGCAGTGCGGGCATGCCGGTGCGCATGATCAACTGCTGATTGGCAAAATACAGCGCCACCGCAAAGCCCACATAACCCAGCACGCGCGGCACATCGTAGGGTACCGGATAATATTTGCGTCCCAGCAGATACGACGCCAGCGCCATGCTTGCGTAACACACCAGGGTAGCCCAGGCCGCCCCGGCATAACCGAATACCGGCACCCACCACAACAACAACGCCACGGTGATTAACGCGCCGCCGACCGACACGGCGGCGCCCGTCAAGGTGCGATCAGTGAGTTTGTACCAGATCGACAGATTCACATAGATGCCGAGAAATAAATTGGCCAGCAGCAGAATCGGCACCACGAATAAACCTTCACGAAACGCTACGCCGACAAAATATTTGAAAATGTCGAGATACAGCGTGACGAGCAGAAAAATAAACGCGCAGAAGATCACGAAGTAGGTGAGCACGTCGGCATAGGTCTTGGGCGCATTCTTGTCGGCGGCGTGCGCGAAGAAAAACGGCTCGCCCGCGTAGCGGAACGCTTGAATGAACAGCGACATCAGAATCGACAATTTGTAGCACGCGCTGTAAATGCCCAATTGTGCGAGGTTGGCTTGGGTGTCGCCGGGCAGCAGATATTTCATCATCGCGCGATCAAGCATTTCGTTAACGATACCGGCAAAACCAATGATCACCATCGGCAGCGAGTAGCGCAGCATTTTGTTGAACAGCGCGCCGTCGAAGCCCTGCGTGACGCCACGTAACTGCGGCACCAACAGCAGCAGCTTTATGCTGCTGGCCACCAGATTAGCGATGAAGATGTAACCCACGCCCATCGCCGGACTCCATAATCCCTGCGCCCATGAGTTTGCGCCGTCGCGCAACGCCACGATGAACAGTAAACAGAGCCCGACGTTGACTAATATTTCAATCATCTTGATGCTGGCAAAGCGCAGCGCTTTTTCCTGCGCGCGCAGCTTGGCGAACGCGACTGCGCCAATCGCATCCATCGCCAGAATCGCTGCAATCCACACGATGTATTCGGGATGCCCGTCGTGTTGCAGCGCAGTG
>JANMQQ010000267.1:0-17801 GCA_031370545.1 Gammaproteobacteria bacterium | reverse complement strand
GATCGGCTGGAAGTAGCTGGGCCAGCCGGTGCCGGAATCAAACTTGGAATTTGCGTCGAACAGTTCATTGCCGCAGCAGGCGCAGCGGTATACCCCGGCATCATGGTTGTCGTGGTATTCGCCGGTGAATGCGCGTTCAGTGCCTTTTTTACGGCAAATTTGGTACTGCTCAGGGGTCAGTTGTTGTTTCCAGTCGGCATCGGATTTGGTGATTTTTTCAGTCATGTTGGTGTCTCCTCATTACTGTTAGCTGCGTTATATGGGTAGCGTGCGCCATGCGCACGACGTTCGCACGTGGGATATGGTTCGTGCTACGCACCGATTTCACATCATCCGGCCGCACCAATAATTGCTCGTTGCTACGCCTCATTCCTTACGTCAATACCATCATTACGCCGCCCAGTAAAATTGCCCACGACACCACGCGGCGGAACCACAGGTTGTTTACCTTTGCGTGCCAGTGGCGGGCGCTCCACAACGCAATAATCAGGAAGGGAGCGGAGATTGTCATCATTTCCACAATGCCAGGTGTGAAGGTGCCGTTGACGATGTAGCTGCTGGTGCGCATCAGGTTGGTGGCCAGAAAAAATGCCAACGCGTAATTGCGGATCAGCAGTTTGTCGTCGTAGGTGGACAGCAGGCGCGTCATGGCGATGGGCCCGCTGATGCCGAACAGAGCTTGCGATGTGCCCGCCGCGACATCGAGCGCGCGCTGCACCGGCGCGGGCATGCGAAAACGGTGCGGAGTCATGACCAGAAACGCGCCGAAGGCGAGGATGGCCAGCGCCAAGGCCAGGCGAAATAATTCCAGCGAAAACCGACTGAATAAGTAGAGACCGAGCACCGCGCCGACGCTGGCGAAGGCGATCATCTTCGCGAATTCCGCCGGTACAATATTGCGCGGCGAATGCCACAGACCGATGGTCGCGACCAGAATCTGTGGCAGCACCGAATAAATCACCAACGTTTTTGCATCCATGAAATAGTTCATGATCACCAACATCAGAATCGTGCCGGCCAGGCCGAATACGATTTCGAAAATATAAGTGATGACGCAAACGACGGTGAGCAGGGCGATCAGCGACATGGTGCGGCGTGATAATGCAACCTTAAGGCTTGGGAAAATTATTCCGAGCGGAACGCGCTACAATCCGTTTTGAAGAATACACCTAAATATCGGCGCGGATCGGCCGAAGTTACAGCACGGTAGAACGTTTGATTCAGGACATGAAAATGCGCAAGCACGAACCTCAAATTTGGATGACCGTCATCAGCGGCGTATTCGCATTGCTGCTGGCAGGCTGCGCGGCGAACGTTGGAAAAAGCGTCAAGGTTTCTGACGAACAGCGCGCCCGCTACGATTCACTCTCGGTGACCGATGCAATTGCTGCGCTGGAAAAGCGAGTGGCGGCAGCGAAGCTTGCGAACATGCCGCTTTTTGCTCCCAATTATTTTATCGAAGCCTCCGAGGTATTGGGCGAGGCGCAGAAATCATCTACAAAAAAGCCTAAAAATGCGTTGTTGAGTGATGTCGCGAAAGGCGATGCGATTCTCGACAAGGGCGAGGCGATGATGACGGTTGTCCAAAATCGCTTCGCCGCTGAGATTGAATTGAAGGGGCTGCTGGATAAATTCAACGCGGCAGGAATCTATCCCAGGGAATATGAAAAGGTCGTCAGCCAGCTCTCGAGCCTGATCCAAATTGTGGAGCTTGAGAAGGCCGACAAGATCGACAAGGACAAAGATGAACTGATCAAGACCATGCAGGCGCTGGATGTCAAAACCGTGCAATACACCGCGTTGCACGCAAGCGAACTGATCAATCTGGATACCAAGAGCAAGAACGGTGAGAAGCAGGCGCCTGCGACGTTGGTGATCGCGCTCGAAGCCTATAAATATGCTGAGAATCGCATCGCGCAAACGCCGCATGATGAAGAGTCAGTGCAGCGCGCCAGTGAAGAAACTTTGTTCGCCGCGCGCCATGCGCGCTATGTCAACGAGCAGGTGCTGAGTTTGCAAAACCAGTTCAAGGTATCGGTCGAAGCGATTGTGTTGCAGCAGGAAAAGCAGCTACTGGATATCGCGACCGCGTTGGAACACAAAGATTTGCGCGACCAACCTATTGAAAAGCAGGCGGCGGCACTTGCGGTCGCGGCTAGTCAGTTGGTGCAAGCCAAGGAAGCGCTGGCGCAGCCAAAAGTTGAAACCAAATCCGTATCGGCAAACGACCGGATTCAAGAGCTTGAGAAAAAACTCAAAGACGCCAATGAGTCGCTGGAACAGGTCAACGGCGTGCTCGCTGCGCGCGACGCACAGATCAGAATGCTGAACGTCACGATCACCAGCATGGATAGTCAAGGTAAGGCACCGGTTGAATCAAAAGCTGCCGAAGTCGAAACGCCGAGAGCCGCAGAAGAAAAAACGCCGGATGCACCGCGCTAGAAATTTAAAATTGTAAAAATGCCTGCCCTGAGATATTCCGCATTCCTTCCGGAAAAATCACCGTCATTCCCGCGTAGGCGGGAATCCCGCCTACGTTGATTGGTCTCCCGCGAACTGTATTCGCACGCATGAGTTCCCTATTCGATGCGCAGTGATGAAGTAGCGTGCGCCATGCGCACGCTACGTTTTGCGATGATCTGTTGCAGGGGATGAACCGTGTGCGCGGTTGAACGATTTCAAAGTGAGATATTGATTTCATACTTCATCGGGCCTATCAATAAGCCATAGCAACTCGATGAGATCCGCCGTATGACCGTTCCAACCCACACTACCCGTCTCTCCATTTCCGGCATGACGTGCGCTGGTTGTGTGTCGCGCGTGGAAACCGCATTGAAGAGCGTGCCGGGAGTTGACGAAGCGCTGGTCAATCTGGTTGAGCGCACCGCGCAAGTTCGGGGTTCGGTCTCGACAACCGCGTTGATTGCCGCCGCAAAAGGCGCAGGGTATGACGCCGCCGAGATGATCGGCGCGCAGGCCGAGCAGGATAAAGACGCTGCCGAGGCTGCACATTATCGCGCGTTGTTGCGTCAGTCTGCGGTTGCCGCCCTGGTAGGTTTTCCGCTGATGTTCATGGACTGGTTCGGCGTGATGCCGCACGTGCAAGGCGGCGGGCAAATTTTCTGGATGGCGGTGGCGGTGGTGACGCTGGGCGTGATGGTGTATTCCGGCGCGCGTTTTTATACCGGGATGTGGAAGTCGTTCAAGGTGCATAACGCCAACATGGATACGCTCATCGGCTTGGGCACTGGCGCGGCCTGGGTGTACTCCACGCTGATCACGTTCGTCCCCGAGATCGTGCCGGAAGCAGCGCGGCATGTGTATTTCGAAGCGGCTGCAATCATCATCGCGTTGATCAATCTTGGCTCGGCGCTGGAAACGCGCGCACGCGGCAAAACCTCGCAGGCCATCAAACGACTCATCGGTTTGCAGCCCAAGACTGCGCGTGTGATTCGCGACGGCAAGGAGCTGGATATTGACATTGCGCAGGTGGGTCTGGATGACACCGTACGCGTGCGTCCCGGCGAAAAAATTCCGGTCGATGGTGTTGTCATCGACGGGCACTCCAGCGTCGATGAAGCCATGCTCACCGGTGAACCGATGCCGGTGGAAAAAAAGGTTGGAGATCATGTTACCGGCGGCACGCTAAATAAAACCGGTGCGTTTTTATTTCAGGCCAAACGGATTGGTAAAGACACGGCACTGGCGCGCATTGTCGAGCTGGTGCGTCAGGCACAAAATTCCAAACCGGCCATTGGCCGCCTCGCTGATAAAATTTCCGCAGTGTTTGTGCCCGCTGTGTTGATCATTGCCGTGCTCACGTTTTTGGTGTGGTTCAACGTGGGTCCCGAACCTCGCGCAAGTTTTACGCTGGTCGCGACCATGACCGTGCTGATCATCGCCTGCCCGTGCGCACTCGGTCTGGCGACGCCGATCTCAATCATGGTGGGCGTTGGCAAGGCGGCGGAATACGGCGTATTGATTCGCAACGGTGAAGCGCTACAGCAGGCCGGCAAGCTCACGACCGTGGTGCTTGATAAAACCGGAACTGTCACGCTCGGGCGCCCTGCGGTGACTGCGCTATTGCCGATGCCTGATTGGAATGAGAGCGATCTGTTGCAAATTGCTGCGAGCGTGGAGGCGGCATCGGAGCACCCGCTGGCGCAGGCGATGCTCGACGCGGCGAAATCGCGCGGCTTGGAGTTGCTGCGCACGGAAGGGTTTGCGGCGGTCGCGGGCCATGGCATCAGTGCGCGCGTCATCGATCCGAGAATATCTGTCGTTGCGAAAGTCGACAACAACAGCGTTCCTTCCCCCTCTCAGGGGGAAGGCGAGGATGGGGGTAGTCGTACTCGGCCGCCTCCGATTGATCACCCCCACCCTAACCCTCCCCCTGAAAGGGGGAGGGTACAGAGTGTGTCAGCTCACGGTGATGATGACGCCGTCGCCGTGTTATTCGGCAACCGCAAACTCATGGATCAACACAAGGTTGACATTAATGCCCTCGCGCCGCGCGTCGCCGAGTTAGCGGCGCAAGCGCAAACCGCGATGTATCTTGCAGTCGACGGCAGGCTCGCGGGTGTGGTCGCCGTGGCCGATCCGGTGAAGGACGATTCGAGAGCAGCTATCGCGCGGTTGCATGCGATTGGTTTGAAAGTCGTGATGCTCACCGGCGATCAACTTGCCACTGCCCGCGCAGTAGCACAGCACGTCGGTGTCGACGAAGTCATCGCCGATGTGTTGCCGCAAGACAAAGCCGCCAAAGTGGTTGCGTTGCAACAGCGCGGCGAAATCGTCGGCATGGTGGGCGACGGCATCAACGATGCTCCCGCGCTGGCGCAGGCCGACGTTGGCTTTGCCATCGGGACCGGTACCGATGTAGCGATGGAGAGCGCGGACGTGACATTAATGCGCGGCTCGCTGCATGGCGTTGCAGATGCCATCGCCGTGTCACGCGCCACCGTGCGTAACATCAAACAAAACCTGTTCGGCGCGTTTATCTACAACCTGCTGGGCATTCCGGTGGCGGCGGGCATTTTATATCCGATGTTCGGCGTGTTGCTCAATCCAATGATCGCCGGTGCGGCAATGGCGATGTCGTCCGTCACCGTGGTGACTAACGCGAATCGGCTGCGCGCATTCCGCGCGCAGCGTGCCGAGGCTTCGTCATGAGCATGCTATTAGTCAACCTGCTGGGCGCCGCACTCATCATCTTCATCGTGTGGTGGTTCTGGCTGTCGACTCCCTAAAGGTACGGTGCGCGGCGGCTAGAGTCATTGCGCGCGACCCGCGCCCTCGTTTAGGCTTGCGGCCGGATTCGTTGTCGATAAGGAAGTTGCCATGCACGTGCTTTACGGAGGAACAGCCAGCGCGACCTACGCGCTGTACGGCGCACGTGAGCCGTTGTTATTACCACCGCTACAATTCGCCGATGCTGCGGCGATCCACGTCTTCATCGAACTGTATTGGCAAACGGCTGCCGCAATTGAAATCTTCCGCCAGGCATTGGTCGCGCAGGGCATTTTTGCGCTGACCGATTACGCGCCCCTGCGCGCGCAAGTGGTTCACGCGCTGCAATCTGGCCTCCTGCGCGCCGCACCGGTCGCCGTGAGCGGATTACAGCCTGTCAAGACCGAACCCGCCAGGGCCTCGTTCTCCGGCCAGCCCTACGTTCCGCCGCGCCGCGAAAACCCCCGACCCGAACCTACGCCGCCCGAACCGCGCTACAAGATCGCGCTGGAAATTGCCGGGCAACGCGCCGACGGTGTGGCCGGAGCGCTAGCAATCAGCCCCGTGGATATCCCGTCCGCGCTACGCATGCTGCCGTCGCATTCCCAAGGCACCGACCTGCATCGCCTGGAATGCGCGCTGAACGGCTTACCGAACACACCGTTCAGCCTGTGGTACCCGATCAACATGCAAGGCGGTTCCCCGATGCGCTTGCGTTTGATCAAGTCACTGCAACCGGTCGACCAAGATGCGCAGCAAGCCCGCTGGCCCACCGTGCTGGTGCCGGTGCTGCCACTGCGGCACCTCACCCCGCAACTGGATCGCACCCAAGCGATGGGCGTATCCAGCGGCTGGATTTACGTCTACCTCAACGGCCACCTGTGGCGCGAACTTCAAGTCATCAACACGCACGGCACACTACGCGATGTGGATTTAGGCGCAAACGACGGCGTGGGCGACTCACGTGCCGCATCTGCTGGCCGGTGCAGAACAAAAAGTCGAGCTGGCGTACTCGCGTCGTCAGTTCACCTGGGCGGCGCTGATGAAGCTGGGCGGCATCGCTCCTGACGACACGCGGTTCACAGCGGCTACGCAACAAGACAGCGCAAACACTGCGGCGGACGATGACTTGCGCAAGCAGTTCTTGCAACCGGTCGATCTGTCGAGCTATGGCTCTGGATTCAATGTGCAAGAGGGAACCCTTGGTCCCGTTGCCTCCGCACTGCTCCCGGGTGAGCAGCAGCGCGATGCGCTGTCCGTCTGGCGCAATGAATTGGTACCGGTGGTTTATCTGTTTGATCGTCCGGTCAAGAAAACAGTGATTAACGTGGTCGCTGGGATGGGGATTTTTTCGGCGCGGATGGAGAACCTCAACGGCGGCGATTTGGGCCCGGACGTTTGGGATCCGGACAACGAGAAGTCTCTCGTCGAGCACTACGCGAAAAGCAAACTCTCGGCGTTTATTGCGCGTGACTGGAAGGATAAGGACATCGACTTAAAAACCGGTCGCCTGCATGCCGCCGCCCAAGTGATGGACGACTACTCACCCAAACTCAAACCGGGCATTCTCGAACACATCAAGGAAAGCGAACACTTCCAGCGCCGCCTGCGTGACGCCGGACCCAACCCGGACGCTGATGCCGAAGCGGAGAAAGAATATCAGCGCCGCAAAAAACGCGGCTGGTTTGGCGTGCTGGCCGAGTACGCGGTGTTGTTCGAAGCCATCGAGGCAGTCGAAGACGAGCATTTCGTCTACCGGGTGTGGGCGGTGGGCATGGATTGGCGCGGCGACCTGGCTAAAGCCGCCGAACATTTCAACGCAGAAATAAACCGCATCCAGGCGACCACCAACTACCCCGAACTCGGAACGAAGGGTGTGCATTACGAAGCCGGAACGCACAAGGTTCTGGTTGTGACCCATAGTCAGGGCAGCCTGATCGCGCGCTATGCCAGCGAAGTGTTGAACGCCCGCGAAAAGATTCAAGGCATCATCCACCTGAACCAGCCTACCACCGGGGCACCGGCGTTGTACCGGCGCTTTGTTTCGGGCGCGAGCCCAGAGCGGGAAAGCCTGTTCTTCAATCTCGGGGGGTTGAAATCTACGGCCTTCAACAACGTGTTCTCGGAAGTTCTTGGCACCAGCAGCTACCACTTCACGCGCATGGCCGGACCGATGGCGGGGCCTTGTGTTTACTGCCCACGAATGACTAAGTTCACCGGCCGGGTGCGAAGATCGCGGAATGGCTGCACTGCCCGCCGCGCGGACTCAAACCAGAAGTAATCAAGGACGTTTACACCGAGAACTTGTACCTGAATGACAGCGTGGGGCTTATCGGCCACAAACGTTACGACACGGAAGGCAAACCTAAACCGTACACGGCGCAAGAATTCGAAAAAGTTTGGTATCACGACGTGCGCGGGTATTTTTATGACGTGCTGCGTAGCCGCGTGGACCGCGCGCGCGTGCCGGAGAATGCACACGCCTATCTGCCTGAGGAGACGCCGTGGCATCACGACAATATGCGGTTGCGGCCGCATGACGGGATGACAGAAGCGGAGTCACGTATTGCCGAAAAGTGGTATGAGGACTTCAAAATTTTCCTGAACAAAGCCCAAGCCTTCCACGCCGCGCTGGGTATGAAGCATCACCCCAACACTTACGTGATCCGCTCCAACGGCATGAACACGGTGACGCAGGTGAGGCTGATACTCAACGCGGACAAAAACAGCGATGCGGTGCTGGGATCTCCCTACGAGCGCACCAAAGACGGCGACGGCACGGTGCCCCTGACCAGCCAGGAAGCGTTGCTCGCCCACGGCGCGAAAGTCATCGGGCCGATGATCACCGAAGGCAATGTAGTACACGCCAAGATTTGTGAGCATGCCGAAGCTATCAAACAAACCCAAGCGGCCATCGCCGAACTGGTGAAAGAACTGCGCCCCAAAGACCAAGCGCGGCTGTACGTGTCATGACCAGCGCCCATCTGTCCATTCTGCTTGCCGCTTCCCTCACCTTAGGAGCCTGTATGCCCACGCCCGCCCAACCGCAGTCATCACCCCAACACCCGGCGGGATATACCGGCATGGACGATATGCTGATACCCACACCGGCGGTGCCGGTCACGATCAAATCAGAAACGTTTCCATTTGATGCGCTTAGCAGAAATCCCAGCGCTCGTGAATCGAGCACAATGGTATACATCACCTCCAAGTTCTTCGATGCACCCACGTCAACCCTATCCTTGGCCGATCAGTGGATCACACGCCATTCTGGTCCCAAAACTAAGTTCCAGTTGTTGTCGCGCACAGCGGTGGACTCGTCGACGGTTCCGCCGGTGCTGGATGAAAAAGGCAATATGTTTAGCCCGCCGTACATGCTGACGTTTGAAAGCATGGGGGCAGAAGACTATCCGGGAACGCAACGACCGCTTGACGATAACCACTTCCGCCAGATGATTTATTTTCTTCCCGTTTCGGCACAGCACATCGTCACCGCGCGCGTGCTGCGCGAAGTGAAATATTTTGAGGGCTTTCCCCAATTTGAAGCCCAATACGAACACTTCCACGACACCCTCAAACGCGACACTGCGACACCACAATCCACCCGGCAGCAAGCCGCTGACGCGGCGCTTTTATACGGCCTACTTCAGCTTCGAGATTTACCTGCCGGAAAAACCGGGGGGCGGCAACCAATGGCTCATCAACAAGTCGTCCTCCAAACGCTCTGACCTCTGGCACACCCCGGAAGGCAATATCGCCGTAAGTTACGGAATCATCAGCGGCTATGACTTCGAAGTGGCGCGCGAGAATAAAACGCTTATGCAGGACGCGAAGAGCTTGGTGAAGAATTTGGCGAGCGTGGTGAAGGAGATGAACCCAGACGCCTATGTGTCCAAGCTCAAGTATCTTGAACTCCCTTTCCCTGGCGGGGTGATCTACGGCCACGCCGAGGAAGACGCCGCAGATCGCGGTGGCCAAATCCAGTGGAAGTTGGACGTGGCCTACAAAACCGGGAAACAACTCAGCCTGTTGATCAGCGGCCCCGCCGCCGCGATGAAGGCCCACGAGAAAGACATCCTCGCGTGGCTCGCGAAATTCAAGATTTTGCAGTGATCCAGGCGTGGCGAATCGAAAATCATGATCGCTGACGGAGAAGATATATGACGACAACACACGCTGTATTCCAACGGTGTACTACCCTCTGTCGCATGGTCCTGATCTCTATCCTGTTAGCCGGGCTCGCTGCTTGTGCAAGCGGAATTGAGGACACTTCAGGTCCGGTTCCAACTCCGGTCCCAACATCGGCTCCGACGTCAGCCCCAACTCTAACGCCCATACCCGCGAGCGTTGTGTTTGCGCGCACGGTTAGCGCTGGCAACAGCGACCTTTATCTCATTAAGAGATGACGGCACCGGCGCAGTGACCCTCGCCAACTCGACGGGCGACGAGACCTTCATCGGCACCACCCGCAGCGGGCGAGTGATTTACCAGATGTACACTGCCACCCAATCCGACCTCTACAGTATCAACGCCGATGGCACCGGTAGCCTTGCTCTCACCGACTCGCCGGACAAGGAGACTGTTTGGGGCATCACCTCCAGCGGATGGGTAATTTACGAGAGACTTGTCCTTGGCCAATTCGACCTCTACAGCGTCAACGCCGACGGCACGGGTAGTGTGGCTCTCACCAGCCCGACGGACATCGCGCGCTTCAGCGCCATCACCCCCAGCGGACAAGTCATTTACGCGCTGGTCGTCGGCGTCGGCGATACTGACCTCCACAGCGTCGATGCCGACGGCACCGGTGGTAGCGTGGCCCTAACCAGCTTGATAGGCAGTGAGGGCTTCATCGGCACCACCCCCCGGCGGGCGGGTAATTTATGCTCGAACCGACAGCACCCGGTATGACCTCTACAGCGTTAACGCCGACGGCACTGATACCGTCGCCCTCACCAACTCGACGGAGGACGAGGTCATCAGCGGCATCACCCTTAGCGGACGAGTGATTTACCAGATGTACGTTAGCGGCCAATACAATCTCTACAGCGTCAACGCCGACGGCACCGGCACGGCGGTGGTCCTCGCCGACACAGCAAGCAACGAGTCTTACAGCGGTAGTTTTTAACACCTTGATGACAGGAATTGGGTCAGGTGTGGGTAACGCCTGCTCGCGGCATCATTGATGTGCGGGTGAACGGCGGCGGCGTGTACATGCCGACGCGCATTGCGGTGACAGCGGGTCAGTCCGTGACATTAGGGTTTTCGCGCAAATATCATAGCCGGTGTGCCGAGTAGGTTGTGTTCTAAATCTTGGAGATGGATCAAAACTTTCGCAGAGTGTGACCGGCGTAATAACTTTCGCGCCTGTGCTAATACGAAGTTTTGACTTGCCCCGCAATTCTGCCCCCTGCGTTTCGCTAACATGGCTTTGAGTCATACGGATGTGTTTGAACTAAATGTCCGTTCATTTTCGCACTGAGCCAGCCAAGGAAAGCTTCCAATCACCACGACATCACGATGGGTGTGTCGTAAGAGTATTTGCCAGGGGGTGTCATATGTTTGCTTCACGTTTTTTGTTGTTGGCATTTCCACTTGTGCTGGGTGGTTTCGGGCTTGTTCCGGGAGTAAGTAACGCGAAACCAGAGTTCTTCACAACGGTTACCGTAGACAACAAAACTTGCTCCAGCGCCGGTTGCCACAATGCTTCGCCAGTCACATGCAACGGCTGTCATGCTCATGGAACTCGTAGCACGATCCTAAGTGGCGCCATGAATCTGGTTGCGACGACGCTTAAGTCAAGTTATGCCCCCGGCGATGATATTTCGGTGACGCTGAGCGGAGGTAGTTCTCAGGTCGGTTCGGCCACGGGTTGGGTGCGTGTGAATGTGTATGACAGCAACGGTACTCCACTGGTTAGCAATACCGAGTGTCTACACAATGCAGCGAGCTACCCTACGACCTGCTCCCTACCCGTGACATTAAAAACGCGGGCGGTGGCTGGTATGACCAGTCTGTATGTCGGATGGGTCGGAAATGAGTACGACCCGGGTGGAACTGTAGGGGCACCGATAGCCTCGGGCATCGCGGTAGGTAAGCGTGCCGCATCGCAAGCACAGCATGTTGAAGAGATCGTTCGGACTAACACCTTCAGTGTAACGGACAGTACACCCACGCCTACATCCGCTGCGTCGGGCGGGGGCTCGTTGGATTGGATGCTAACTTTCGGATTGATCGGACTGTCTTTCCTGCGACGCAAATTATCGCGGTAAATATCGAGTTTTCTTGGGGGCCGAAGTGCGAAACAAGGACGTTTCGCATTTTTTTATTTGATGAGTTTTACTGCAACCGAAATAAACGGCTGTTTTTCCCCAGTTGCGCTTTCAAAAATTCCATCTGATCGGCGAGTATTTTCCGATTTGTCAAAACCAGATACTCCGCCCAGTTGGGAATGAAGGGCACTGCGATCAGCGGCATTTTCGCCTGTTCGGGAGTACGTCCGCCTTTGCGTGCATTGCAATCACGGCAGGCGGTGACCAGGTTCGACCAGGTGTTCTTGCCGCCTTGATGTAAGGGCGTGACGTGATCGCGCGTGAGGTGCTTCACCTGAAAACGTTCACCGCAATACAGGCACAGTTGGCTGTCGCGCAGGAACAGTTCGCGGTTGGATAGTGGCGGTACGGCGTTGGCGAGTGCCGGGTAATGACCATTGCCTTTTACGGCAACAATGGAGTTGATGGAGATGCTGGAGCGTTGGCCGGTTAAGCGCGACGTGCCGCCATACAACGTGAACTCGGTCTGGCCGAGTGTCCACGCTATTTTGTCTTTGTAGTAAAGACAGACAGCCTCTTGCCAGTTGCTCCAGCCGACCGGTCGGCCTGCAACGTCGAGCCTGAGAATCAGTGGGCTCGCTACTTTCATGCGTTACCTCCTACTTGCCTCTCTCTATCTGTTTCGACGCGCGCGGCGGAATGCTTGAGCCGCAGCGTCGTTTATTTGACCCGATGCGATGCGAAAATGCTGCGCGATTATTTAAATTCGTAGTGTTTGCTCACCGCCGCATGAATCTGCCATGTACAGCGCAGGCCTTTCGGAAAACGTACCAGATCACCTGCTTCAATATTAACGGGCATACCCTCTTGCGGCGTGATCGTCGCCGCACCTTCGAGCAGATAGCACACCTCTTCCTTGTCGTAGCTCCACTCAAATGTTGACACTTCCTTGCTCCACACCGGCCAGTCATACACGCCCATGATGTCAAGCTTCGCCGGTGAGGCGTTGTGTTCAACAGTAATGTCATCCATATGCACGCCTTGTTCTGCAAGTGCGGTAAATCTACGGGGAAGTGCGTGATCATTCAAGCCCACGCCGATGCGCTGCCTTTTTCCGTGTGGAGCGCTCTGTTAATCTGCGTGGATGAGATTCGTTGCATTGCCCCCTGCACATTTTTTCGCTTTCGTTATCGCACTGTTGTGTGTTGGCATCATCGTCACCTATCCGGTTTTTGACTACGACCTGTATTGGCACCTCGCCAACGGCCGGGAAATGCTGGCGCAACACCGCATCATCAACGAAGAAGTATTTTCGTTTACGCGCGCCGGTGTTCCTTTCAGTAACCATGAATGGCTCGCGCAGCTAATTTTGTTTTTTATCTACCAGCAATCAGGTTGGATGGGGTTGATTGTTTTCAAGGGCGTGATGGTACTGGCGACGACCGGCTTGTTGTACCGCACCTGCCGGTCGCTGGGTGCCGCTCCGGCGGCGTGTGGTGCGCTGTGCGTAACGGCAATTTTAGTGGGCGCATATCGTTACAATATTCGGCCGGAACTGTTCTCGCTGTTGTTCATGGCGGTGATTATCTGGCTTTGCTATGGGTACAAAGTCGGTCAGTTGCAGACGCGCTGGTTCTACCTGCTCCCCGTCATCATGGTGGTTTGGGATTGGTTGCATGGTGCAGTATTTGGCGTGGTCTTTTTGGCTGCGTTTACTGCGGGCGAGAACGGCAGCTATCACTTAAGTTCACGATTCGCCGCGCTGCGTGGCATGGCGACCCTGCCGAGTGACCGCCTGCGCGCTCTGAATGTGGCGATGGCCATAACTTTAATTGCGATGCTTGCTCATCCGCATGGCTTGTTGTCGTATGGAATATTCTTTGAATTTTTGGGCGACAATCCGTTAGTGCGGCAGGTGAATGAGTTCTCTCCGCCAAGCATAAAAAATCATACCGCGTTTTGGCTTTTGCTTGGATTTGCCGGAGCATTGATGACACTGTTTCGGCGCCGAGTTCATTTGACCCATGTTTTGACTTTATTACCGTTCCTGTATTTGTCGTTGCGCTACAACCGCACCGCAGGCGTATTTGCATTGGTGGCCCTGCCGGTGCTGGCCTCGCTGTTGGCGCAGGCGAAGGATGCAGGCATCTCCGCGCTGCAAGCGCAGCTGAAAAATATCTGGGTGGTTGTACTGGTGATCACGATGTCCGCCGATGCGGTGTACGTCAAATTCTTCAAGCCGCACGACTTGCTCGGTTTTGGTTATCACGTCATTGAGGAAGGATTTCCCGCCGGGGCCATGCGCTACGTCAAAGACGTCGGCCTGCACGGCAATCTGTACAACAGCGGGGATTTCGGCGGCTATCTCGCATTTCACCTCGCACCCGAACGAAAAATATTTCAGTACAACCACCACACCGTATTTGGCGACACCCGCTACTATCTCGATCATCCGCAGGAGCTTGCGCGCTGGAATATTAATTACGCCTTGATCGCGCATGGGCCGGAGCGACGTGCGCTGTTTCCGCCTGAGCAATGGGCGTTGCTTTACAGTGAGCCGGTCGGCATGTTGCTGGTACGTCGCACGCAGGAGAACGCGGCGCTGATCGAGCGCGACGAGATCCGTTACTTTGAACCGTTGCGCTTGAACTATGATGATCTGGCGCGGCTTGCTCAGGACCCCGCTATTTATCCGCGACTCATGCACGAGATGGCCACCTATTTGAGTTATCGAAACCATCCTTTAATTGCAGGCGTATTTGCTCAATTCATCGTTTTGCCACAGGGCTCGCTGGCGCGCGCAGAGCGGTTGAATTTATTGGCGAGAGCTGGCAACTTTAACCACGACAGCGCTGCATTAACGCAGGCACGCGAAGTATTGGGAAGAGCGTTTTCGAATCCGTAAAACAGTCGCAGGAAATTCTGAGTTGAAGAACTTATTGGTGGTGCCGTGGTCTCTTGCCTTGTGCGTCTGCGGCGGCTAAGGTTTTTAACTCAAATTAAATGATTACTTAACGGACCCCATCAAACATCCCATGTCACAACAACAAGCGATTGCGCTACTCCGCGCGCACATTAATCAACGCATCCTCGGCCAGCAGCAATTTGTCGAACGTTTGCTGATCGCACTGCTGGCTGACGGCCATTTGCTGGTGGAAGGCGCGCCGGGTTTAGCGAAGACCACTGCAATTAAGGAACTGAGCGCCGGGTTAGAAGGCGACTTTCACCGCATTCAGTTCACGCCGGATTTGTTGCCGGGGGATGTCACCGGCACGGAAATTTACCGGCCGCAGGATAGCTCGTTTGCGTTTCAGCACGGCCCGATTTTCCACAACCTGCTGTTGGCCGACGAAATCAATCGTGCCCCGGCCAAAGTGCAATCGGCATTGCTGGAAGCGATGGCCGAGCGCCAGGTCACAGTCGGCAGCAAGACGTATCCGCTACCGAAGTTGTTCATGGTGATGGCCACGCAGAATCCGATTGAGCAAGAAGGCACCTATCCGTTGCCGGAAGCGCAGCTTGACCGTTTTCTGATGCATCTGCGCATCAGTTATCCCGACGCGGTTGCGGAGCTTGCCATTTTAAAGCTGGCGCGCGCGCAAGCTAAACGCAGCGCGCATCCGCTCGAGAAAATGCGCCCGTTGGTGTCGCAGGAGGTGCTATTCAAGGCACGCGACGAAGTGCTGGATCTGCATGTCGCACCGCTCCTGGAAGATTACATCGTGCACTTGGTGGTGGCGACACGTGACCCCACCGCGTATGGCGCGGATTTGAAATCCTGGGTGAATTACGGTGCTAGCCCGCGCGCCACGATTGCGTTGGATCGCTGCGCGAAAGCGCACGCCTGGCTGCATGACCGCGATTATGTCTCGCCTGCCGATGTCCATGCCGTTGCACACGACGTGTTGCGACACCGTATTTTGCTGACGTTCAGCGCTGAAGCGAGCGGCATCACCAGCGATAAATTCATCACCGAATTGATCGCCCGCGTGCCGGTACCGTAGTTTGGGGGCGGGTTGTGACACACCCAACCATGATTCCAATTTTGCTGGGTTTATCAACCCAGCCTACCTAGGGTGACCGAGTGCAGTGAAAGGTATCCACATCACGCTCGACGAATTGATCCACGCGCGGCTACTCGCGCAGCGGTTACGTCTCGCGCCGCGTAATGTGGCGCGTGCGCAGCGCGGCGGCGCGCATCTGTCACGCTTTCGCGGGCGCGGAATCGACTTCGACGAAGTGCGCGTGTATCAGCCCGGCGACGACATTCGTTCCATGGACTGGCGTGTGACCGCGCGCACCGGGCGTCCGCATGCGAAAGTGTTTCGCGAAGAGCGCGAGCGTCCAGTGTTGTTTGCGGTCGACCTGGGGCCCAGCATGCAATTCGGCACGCGGGTCGCATTCAAGTCAGTGACCGCCGCCAAAGTCGCCGCATTTTGGGCATGGTGTGCGGCGCGGCATGGTGATCGCGTCGGCGGTGTGTTGCTGCGCAATCAGCGCAGTGTTGACTGCAAGCCACGCGCGGGTGATGCCGGTGTGCTGCGATTGTTGAACGCATTGGCTGAACCGGTTGTATTGTCAACATCAGCTCCCGAGTTGGGCGTTCTGCAAATGTTGCGGCGCTTGCGCACTATTGCGCATCCGGGCAGCTTGATTGTGTGGATCAGCGATTTTCAGGGCGTGAACGCCACTCACGAATCCGCGTTCAGCGAGTTGCGCCACCACAGCGAGCTGGTTGCCGTGCAGATTTACGATGACCTGGAAGCGCAGCTGCCACCGCCCGGACGCTACAGCGTGAGCGACGGTCAGCGTTCACTTGCGTTCGACGCCGCTGATCCAGCGTTGCGCAAGGCTTATCAGCAACGCTACGCGCAACATACGCAAGAGTTGCAAGCAATGTTGAACGTGCTGTCGATTCGGCTACTGCGCATCGCAACCCACGACGATCCCTATGCGGTACTCAGCAACGAGTTACGCGCGATGTATGGGCGCTGATGTTGTCTCGTGAAAAGCTTTGGACAGAAAAATTGTCAAGAACCATCCGACTTAGTAATAAGCCGCCCCTTCCCCCTGCAAGGGGGAAGGCTGGCGACCGCCATGGATGGCGGAAGTTAGAGCAACACAGGAGCAGTTGCCGGATGGGGGTGTGCAAGCACACGCTATTGCCACGCACCCCAATCCCAGCCCACCCTTGCAGGAGGAACGAGAGCTCCATTTTTCTCGCTGTAATTACACATGTTGAGTTATGGCCGACTCCGCCAATCTGTTGAACAACCTACGTGATATCCACGCACCGCCACCCGTATCGTGGTGGCCACCTGCGCCCGGCTGGTGGGTGTTACTGGGCGTGATCATCGTCGCGTTGCTGTTGTTATGGCAGCTGTGGCGAGCAAAGCCATGGCGTCGTCCCGCGTTACGTGAATTACAGCAAATAGAGCAGGAGTTTAGTGCAACCGGTGATGTCTTAGCCTGTGTTGCGCAGATCTCGGTATTGTTACGACGCGTGGCGCTGAGTGTGCGCCCGCCCGCGTCGGTGGCCGCCTTGACTGGCGATGACTGGTTAAAATATCTCGACGAACTGGCGCGCACGCAGGAATTCAGTAACGGTGTTGGGCGGGTATTGGCGAGTGCGCCCTATGCACCTACGCCCTCGGTTGAGGTGCCGAAGCTCATCACATTAGTACGGTGTTCTCTGAAGAGAATTACATGATTCAATTTGCCTGGATCTGGGTGTTTTTATTGCTGCCGTTGCCGCTGTTGGTGCGGGCCGTGTGGCCACCCGCGCGCGCGACGCGCGAAGTCGCGCTCACCGTGCCGTTTTTTTCGACGCTCGCTGCGTTGGCAAGTCCGCCTGCGCGCATGCATAGCGCGTGGTGGCGCATCGCCGGTTTATTCATCATCTGGATGTTGTTGTTGGTAGCGGCCGCGCGTCCGCAGCGTTTGGGCGATGCCGACAGTATGTCGGTCACCGGGCGCGATTTGCTGTTGGCGGTCGATCTGTCCGGCAGCATGGAAATGCCGGATCTGGAATTGCACGGCAAACCGGCCACACGCCTGCAAGTCGTGCAAGCCGTCGCGGGCGATTTTATCGCGCGACGCGCGGGCGACCGGGTCGGGTTGATTTTGTTCGGCAAGCGCGCTTACGTGCAAACGCCGCTGACCTTTGATCGTGCCACCACGCGCGCGATGCTCGAAGAAGCCGAGATCGGTTTGGCGGGCAAAGAAACCGCCATCGGCGATGCGATTGCGGTGGCCATCAAACATCTGCGCGATGTGCCGCAAGACAACCGCGTGCTGGTGCTG
>JANMQQ010000265.1:0-2333 GCA_031370545.1 Gammaproteobacteria bacterium | reverse complement strand
GTCTTTCGCTGGCGCGGCAGTTCCGCCCGACCGCCATCTCGCTGGATATTTTTCTGCCCGACATGCTGGGCTGGACGGTACTCGCCCAGCTCAAGCTTGACCCCAACACGCGCCATATTCCGGTGCAAATCGCCACGCAGGATGAAGCGCGGCAGCACGGGCTGGCGCATGGCGCGTTTGCTTACCTGGTCAAAGCGCCCACCACCGAGGGCCTTGAAAACGCGTTCGACCGCATCAAGGATTTCACTATGCCGCGCACCAAGCGGCTGTTGGTGGTCGAAGACAACGACATCGAGCGCGAGTCAATTGTTGCGCTGCTGGGCGACAACGATCTTGACATGGTGACCGTGGCCACCGGCGAGGAGGCATTGACTGCACTGCGCGAGCGCGCCTTTGACTGTGTGGTGCTCGACCTGCACCTGCCCGACATGAGCGGCTTCGAAGTAATGGAAAAAATGCAAACTGAACCCGCGCTGGCTGAGGTGCCAGTGGTTGTCTTTACCGGCAAGGACCTCAGCGTCGAGGAGCAGGCCAAGCTCAAGACGCTGGCGAAAAGCATCGTGCTTAAAGATGTGCAGTCACCGGAGCGTCTGCTGGATGAGACCACCCTGTTCCTGCACCGCGTGGTCGCCGACCTGCCGGTGGAAAAGCAACGCATGCTCGAACGGCTGCATGGCTCGAATGAAATCCTGCGCAAACGTAAGATCCTGGTCGTCGATGACGATGCGCGTAACATTTTCGCACTGACCTCAATGCTGGAAAATCAGGAGATGGACGTGATCAGCACCACCAATGGCCGGAATGCTATCGACATCATCAAGCAGACGCCTGACTTGAGCATGGTGCTGATGGATATCATGATGCCCGACATGGACGGCTACGAAACCATGCGCAAGATCCGCGAAGCGCCGCAATTCCGCTCGCTGCCGATTCTCGCGCTCACCGCAAAAGCCATGAAAGGCGACCGCGAAAAATGTCTCGACGCGGGCGCCAGTGACTACATCGCCAAGCCGGTGAACACTGATCAGCTGCTGTCACTGATGCGCGTCTGGTTATTCCGATGAACGAGCGTAAAAGCACGCGACGCAGTCGCTTGTCCGCGAGCTCACCGTCGCTTTTTCCGCCCACCCGGCAAGAAACACAGGGGCCCTCAGCGCAGCGGCCGACTCCGCAGAGCAGCGTGATCAACATTCTGATTGTGGATGACGAGCCGAAAAATCTCACCGTGCTCGAAACCGTTCTGGACAATCCCGGTTACCGGCTGGTGCGTGCCCAGTCTGCGAATGAAGCGTTGATGGCGCTGGTGACCGAAGAATTTGCGCTGCTGATCCTGGATGTCCGCATGCCCGACATGACGGGATTCGAGCTCGCCCAGATGATCAAGGAGCGCAGGAAAACCGCTGACATACCGATCATTTTCCTCACCGCGTTTTACAACGATGATCAGCATGTACTGGAAGGTTATGTCAGCGGTGCGGTCGACTACCTGCACAAGCCGGTGAACGCCGCCGTGTTGCGTTCGAAGGTCGCGGTGTTCGCTGAGATGTATCGCCGCAGCCGGGAGAGTGCACTCACCAATCGCATACTGCTAATCGAAGTCACCGAACGTCGCAAGGCGCAAAATCAACTGCGGGTTTTGAACGAAACGCTCGAGCAACGCGTGGCGGAACGCACTGCGGCGCTGCATGAAACCGATGCGCGTTACCGTTCATTGTTCGACAGCAGCCTTGACGCGATTATTTCGGTGACGATGGATGGACGCTTCGCAACCGCCAACCCTGCCGCGCTGCAACTCACTGGTCGCACGCTGGAAGAATTGCAGGCGCTGCAGTTCCTGGACCTGATTGCACCCGACCAACGGGACCTGGCGGAAGGTACTTTCCGTGCCGCGTTTCACCACGAGTGCATTACGCTGGACACCGCGATTATTACCGCCAGCGGCGAACGTCGCGAGCTTCTGGTCAGCGGCGCGCCCGCGATCCTGAGCGGTGAACTGGTGGGCCTCTCGTGCATCGCGCGCGACATCACCGAGCGCAAACGTATCGAAGTCGAGCGACTGGCCAGCGAAGCAAAATTCCGCGCCCTGCTCGAGTCGGCACCGGATGCCATGGTGATCGTCGATCACAACCGCAGCATGGTGCTGGCGAATGCACAGGCCGAGCATTTGTTCGGCTATCCACGCAATGAAATTCTTGGCCAGCAGGTGGAGATGCTCATGCCCGCGCTGTTTCAGGATGGCTATGAGGGATACTTTGCACCGCCCAAAGCGCGTGCAATGCAAGGCGGGCTGGGACGGCGTAAGGATGGTAGCGAATTCCCCATTGAAGTCAGCC
>JANMQQ010000256.1:0-9378 GCA_031370545.1 Gammaproteobacteria bacterium | reverse complement strand
TACGGTGCCATCAGAATTCAATCGCGATGCGTAGTGGTTGCCCGCAGTATGCGTGTAATAAACCTGGCGACCATCACCGAACAAGTCCGCCAACTGCCAACCATCGGCACCTACGCCATGTGCTGCCCAGGTCCAGTTTTGGGGGCCTATAGCCGTTTCTTGAGCGACTATTTTAGTAGCAGGAAAGCAGACGCTATCAGATCCGCACTCCTGCATACTCGCCAAGCGCGAGCGTCCCGTCGCAACGCTAGTGTCATAACCGAGACGGTATTCGCGCACTAAAGATGATCCAACGGTTATGCGCACTGCGGGTAAAATGTCCTTCGAGTAGTCCGCCAAGCGCTGGCTGGTCTTGACCACGCCACCGACGTAGCTAGTCTCAACATCAGTGCGCGATCCATAGTTGAATTTCACACTACGCGCGACGCCGCCGACGAAGGCCGTGCCATTGTAGGTGTAGTCGATGTGGTCGATGCGGTGTTCGCCGCTGGTGGCGCTGTCGGTGTTGTAGACGAACTGCATGGAGTTACCCACCACGTCTTTGATCGTGCTCACGTGCCAGTTCAGCACCGTCGTGGAGTTGCCTTGCACGAATTGCTGCGAGCCGTTGCCATTGCCGTATTCGGTGGTGACGCCATTCTTGGAAGTCACCGTGAAATACATCGGGCCGTTGCCTTGCGTGCCGCACGAAACAACTCGATTGAAACTTTCAATCTCGGTGCGGAACTCTCGCCCGTTGGTGCAGGATGTTAAGGAGTAGAGATTCATATCAATGAGACGTTGCCCGTCGAGACAATATTTGTCGCTGGTGGTCAGATCGACGCCACCTTTGCTTCCATCCCGATCAATCGTCGCGCCGCAGCGCGTGATCGCCGACAACCCGCCGATGCCCCAACCCACGCCCGCGATGCCGTTGCCGCCCTGGCTGTTGTAGCTCAGCGACAGACTCGGCTGCATGCCGCCCACGCCGGGCGGCACTTGAATGGGGATGCTGTAGGTCGCCGCTCCACTGGGGCTCACGGCGAAACCGCCGGGGGTGGCGCCGACCGGGCTGGCGGCGGCGAGGGTTGCGCTGGCGAAGGCGATGGCCAGCAGGGTGATTAGAAATTGGGTTAATGTTTTCATGTGGCCCCTTGGTGATTGTTTTGAAATAAAGTTTGGAATGGTCGACCCCCATCCCACCCTTCCCCCTTGCAGGGGGAAGGAGAAAAAGAGTTTAGTGAAAGCATTTGGCGTGGTGTGCGGCATTGTTATTTCCCCCGAGACAGAAATTTAAAAAATTTGGTGTGGAGCGATAATGCTGGAGGGGGATTTTGAACACCCCCCATCTCGGCAACTGCTCCTGCGTTGCTCTACCTTCCGCTATCCTATGGCGGTCGCCGTCCTTCCCCCTTGCAGGGAGAAGGAGAAAAAATGCGCGTCTCGGCCTGAATACAATTCATGTAGGGTGGGTTAGCCGCAGGCGTAACCCGCCGGGCGCGCGCAGCACACATCCCGACGTGCGGCCAAGTCAAGCGCAGCGCACCATCGGTTTGTTTGTGGAGTGCCTGGCGGCACGCTCGGTGGGTTGCGACGCAAACGCCCTACCTCACCCCTCCTCACTTCGTAGGGAGGATGCATTTGCTCCTTCTCCACGTAATGTGGGAAGGCTGGGATGAGTGGCGTCTAACCCACGCTACGTTGATGGTGTTGATTGGGGAATTTGCGGTAAGCAGAAAACGACAAAGGCCGCGCGATGGGCGGCCAGCGAAAAAATCAACAACGGAAACTTCCCCCAGACTCACTGCCCCACCCCCGACTGCGACTACTCCCCTGCCCCGTGTCCTTTCGCTCAACCAGTGTTTCAAGCGACCGAGTTTAAGCTACGGGCGTAAACTAATTTAACGTGCCGATTGTTGTCAAGCAAAGATTGGTAGAGGTGCCGCGCGCACCGTGTAGGCGCGCCACCCCGATGCGATTTGCGGTGATGAGCGCGAAT
This sequence comes from Gammaproteobacteria bacterium, assembly GCA_031370545.1. Taxonomy (GTDB): domain Bacteria; phylum Pseudomonadota; class Gammaproteobacteria; order SG8-11; family SG8-11; genus UBA6921. The sequence goes on along the minus strand of JANMQQ010000256.1, from coordinate 7,400 downwards.
CGCGCCGACCGTTCCGGCATCTCGGCAACTGCTCGTGTGTTGCACTACTTTCGGCCATTCATGGCAGGGCATGTCTTGTACGACCCTTGGGCATCGCGCCGAGGGCGGCGCTCCTTCGCAGGGAGCACACCGTGCAATTTGAATTTAAGCGGCGACTTGTTCGTAAGAGAAGTGCGGAATGTCGGCACGGTCTTTGGCGTGCTCGATGGTGATGCTGCAAATATTCCCCTGCTCGTCCAGATCCAGCAAGGTGTTCTCATCCAGATCTTTGGTTTCCGCAACGTCGGCGGTACGGAACTCGATATACAGCGTGTCGGTATCTTGAAAGTATTTAATTTTCATAGTGTAAAGCTCCGGTCAAAAAAGGCGTTATGCACGGTTTCTCCATCCGGCAACAACACGACGCGCAGATAGCGATCTTCCATTTCCTTTATCGGCGCCCAGCGTCGAATTCTTCCATCCGCCTGAATCAATTCATTAACGGGATGATCAATCACCCGTTGAATCCATTCAAGCTGAATCGACGCACGATCAGGCCGAGCCTGCGTCACGTGAAAATATTGGGTGAATTTCATTTGCGGTTAAGTGTAACAGAGCGCGGTTGATCACCAAGCGCGGCGCATCGCGCGCATTTCGTTTGTGACGTTTCGCTGCGGTTCTGTACAATGGAATCATCGTTTCGATCACATTGATCGTGACACCACTACGGAAATATCAATCCAGTGTCATTTTTGTCGAGGTTAGTTACTTCCATCGGCCAGTGGTTCGGCCCGGCGCCTTCCGCTCTGCCCGACCTTGAGTCAACTCCCGACCCCGTTCCGGTGCATGCGCCGCTGGCGGATCATTTGTCCGACATTACGTTCGCGAGTTTGAATCTGCCGGAATCGGTGCTGCGCGGGATCGAGTCGACCGGCTTCACACGCTGCACGCCGATTCAGGCGCAGACCTTGCCGCTCGCATTGGCGGGGCAAGACGTGATGGGCCAGGCGCAAACCGGCACCGGCAAAACCGCAGCGTTTTTGATTGCGATGTATCACCGCCTGCTGACGCAACCGGCGAGTCCGCGCCGTCGCGTGAATCAACCGCGCGCGCTGATTATTGCGCCGACGCGCGAGCTGGCCGTGCAGATTCACAACGACGCAATGACGCTGGGCAAATTCACCGGCCTCAAACTCGGGCTGGTGTACGGTGGCACCGGGTTCGAGGCGCAGAAAAAAATGCTCGAAGAAGGCGTGGACGTGTTGATCGGCACGCCCGGTCGCGTGATCGACTACTTCAAACAAAACATCTATGACCTGCGCGAAGCTCAAGTGATGGTGCTGGACGAAGCCGACCGCATGTTCGATCTGGGCTTTATTCGCGACATTCGCTTTTTGCTGCGCCGCTTGCCCAAACCTGAGCATCGTCTGAGCTTGCTGTTTTCAGCCACGCTGTCGCATCGTGTCACCGAGCTTGCCTACGAACACATGAACAACCCCAAGCAGGTGTCGATCTCGCCCGAGCGCATGACCGCCGAGCGCGTGACCGAGTCGGTGTACTTCCCGGCCAACGAAGAAAAAATTCCGTTGCTGCTGGGATTGCTGCGCACCAAGGCGGTGACGCGCGCGCTGGTATTTGTCAACACCAAGCCGGTCGCGGAACGTATTGGCAATTATTTGCGCGGCAACAATTACAAGGCAGGGGTGTTGTCGGGCGACGTGCCGCAGCCCCAGCGCCTGCGTATCTTGAAGGAATTCACCGAAGGCACCTTGCAGATTCTGGTTGCGACCGACGTCGCTGCGCGCGGCTTGCACATCCCTGCCGTCAGTCACGTGTTCAACTATGATCTGCCGCAAGACGCCGAAGACTACGTGCACCGCATCGGCCGCACCGCGCGCGCGGGCGCGGCGGGTGAAGCGGTGAGTTTCGCGTGCGAAACCTACGCTTTTTCGATGGGTGAAATTGAAAGCTACATCAGCCACAAAATTCCGGTGGCCACCTGCACACCCGACTTGCTGACCAAACCGCTGCCGCCTGCACGCAGCGAAAACACCGACGCGGAAGGAAGCATGCCGCGCCGCCACCCGGTGCGCAGTGGTGGCCCACGCCGCAGTGGCCCGCCGTCCAAGCGTGGTGCGCGGCGTCCGTAAACCCTAACGACGGGTTACTTCTATAGTTAAGGAAACGCCGATTAAATCCGTTCACATTGAGCTTGTCGAAATGCGCTCCCTGTGAATCAACAGGTTAGCAGCGGCTTCGACAGGCTCAGTCCGAACGAATTGAATAAATCGGCGTTTCCTTAACGTAAATTAACCAGAACGCGATCCTGCGTTTGTGTCAACACCGGCGTTTGTTCCGCACCACTCAAGCGTCTTGCTTCGTAGGGAACCGCGTGCTGCAAATACTTTTGTAACTCGAGTGCGCTGATGTTTCCGTCATGATTGCCATCGGCGCTGCCGTCCAACCCTTTTAAAAATAGATACGTAAACAGGCTGTGCGCTTGACTGCTGTACCATGCGTTCACTTGCCCTTGGTCCGCTCCTGAAAAAATTGTCACGTTGCTAAGTTTCGGGAACACCTGTTCAGTTTTCACCAGGGCCGGGCTCACGTTCTTCAGCAAGGTTCCCCCGGCTGAATTCCCGGAAAAATTAGTGTCAAGCACCACCGTCGCGCTGTGTGCGCCAAGTTGCGCAATGTTGTTGAACAACGTATCGACGGCATAGCCACTGAGTGCGATAAAACTCGGATCAGCATCAACCGGTACAAAATAGCCACGTTTAGAGCCAATATCAGGAGCACCATGTCCGGAATAGTAAATGAAAACATCCGACACTCCTGGTTTAACTGCCGAAGCAAGTTTACCCACGGGGTTTTCGCTGTTACCGAACACTTCGTTAAACTGGGCACTGGTGGCATTCTCGATATAAATGATATTGGTCTCGGCGACACCCAATGTCGAGACCAGCCACGCTTTTACGCTCTGCGCATCCTGTAACGCATATTTTGCATCGACCAACCCCGCTGGCACGTAGCTCTTATTGCCGATGACCACGGCAACGGCCGATTCACCATGCAACTGTTCCAGTGGCGTTCTGGTCGCCACTGGCGGTGCGGTGGCAGTCACGGGCGCAATCGCGGTTTTCTCCTTCGGTTGTACATTCTGATTGGGATCGTCCTGCGCTTGCCCGGATGCAAGAACGCTTTCCGACACGGTCGCCACCGAGGCCAACTCGCTCCCGGAAGGTTCCGCCGGAACGATTGTTTTGGTTTCTGAGGTTTGTGCGATGCCCGCAGTCGGCGCGCCAGGATCTGAAAGCCACAGCATATTCACAAGAACCACCGCCGCCGCAACAGCACCGGTCACGCCCATCCACACGGTTGCGGGCACACTAAACTGGAACAGACTGCGCAGCCACGTGCCAAGTCTCGCCAACCATGAACGTGTTCCACCGACTTTGCTTATAGCCTCGGTATTCTGTGCCAAGCGGGCTTGAGCCAAGTGCGAGCGATACAGCAACACTTCTTTCATGCAACGCCCGCAAGCGTGCAGGTGTCGCTTGATGTGGGCGTGCTTTTCCGCGTTCAACGTGGTGTTGACGTAGCCGATGATGTCCTCATCGGTGACGTGGCCACCACGCTCCGGCAAGGGTTCTACGCTGCGGCTGCCCCCGGCCAATGCAAGCATGCGCAGCTGCGACACCTGAGCTTGACAATTCGCACAGGTTTCCACGTGGGTTCGCAATGCGGGATCAGCATCTACGCCGGCCGTGTCGGCCAACTCCGCCAGACTATCTATTTTCGGGTGCATAGTTCCTCCTATTCCTGGTTCGCGCCGACGACGTGCTGGCGAACTTCTTTCTCATACATGGCTTTCAACTTCACCAATGCCTTCCGTCGCAGGTAATACAAGCGCTGCTCGGCGCATTTCTCATCCATCGGAGCATCGTTAATGCCTTCAATTACCACTTCCTCTTGCGCAAGCGATTCCAGCACGGCCTTTGCAGATAAATTTTCCGTGAGCGTGTCTACGATGAATTGCTCCTGCCAAGATAACTTGGCGTAAGCGGCGTGCGCATGCTCTTGCTCTTGTTGACGTTCCAAATCGTGATGGATGTCTTCGACTGTTAGTTCGTCACCATAGGGCTCCTCTGAATCTTCCACGAGCGCGTCCAATGACAACACTGCATGCGATTGCAATAAATGTACGCCGCGATGCTCGCGCAATTTCATATAGATGTCGTTGGCCCAAGTGCGCACGACAGACTCGGGTTGCTCCAACGCCTGCGCGATATACGGAATAGTTTCCTGTTTGCGTAGCATCCAGAACACGCGCCGCGCCAGCGGATGAATTGCCTTGATGTAAGCGGGAATGCGCACGCGCTCGCCGAAGCGCATATCTTTAAACCGCTCGTAGAATGGCTGCGAGTTGACCGTCTTAGTGAAATACTTCAACACACCGTCGCGGTCGCTATGCATGAATTTGTCAAGCTTAGCCCCGCCCAGCAGATCGCGCAGCATCCACTCATAGGCTTCGTTGCCCCGGTCACACAATGACGCATCCTGCGCCGCCCGGCTCCATGAAGCATCGACCGTACACAACAAGCGAAAGCGTTCACCATGGCAGTGCTTTTTACACAGGGTCTTGGTGGTTCGACTAATGATCGGCTCAACCACAGCGCGGATATCCGCAGGCGTTAGGCGGGGGCTCGCAGGAAAATTTAAGTTCACCACCGTGGCCGAAACGTTTCCGGCTGCGGAATCGCCAGAAGGTTCTGATCTACGTGCTGTAATCTCGTCCATGCACACTCACCTTTTTGAAGTGGGGCTGAACTAACATAGGGCTGGGCCAATAAATAAGCGCGCTGACAAAGCATCCCTTCCCCCTGCAAGGGGGAAGGTTAGGATGGGGGTGATTGAAAATACCGTGTGCTTGCACACCCCCATCCCAGCCTTCCCCCTTGCAGAGGGAAGGAGCGCTGCGCGTCGAGTCACACGATGTCACGCAACAATTTAAGTGCTATCAACAATGACTCATAACACTAACGTACGGCTCCGGCACCAGCTTCGCGGTACTTCATTACGACGACATCTTCTTTTTGTATCAACACTGGTACTTGTTCTTGCCCCTTTCTGCGGGCGTAAACAGGAACGGTTGACAGTAAAAACGCATGCAGCTCGCGCGCGGAAATCAATCCATCCTGATTCGCATCCGCAACACCGGACAGATCTTTCAGGAAAAAATAGGTATACAGACTATGCCGCTGCTCGTAGTACCAGGAACTCACCTGCCCTTCGCCCGCGCTTGCAAAAATTGTCACGTGCTCCAGCAGAGGTGCGGTCCGCGCCAGCGTCGCAGCCGTCGGATTCACGTTTTTAAACAAAGCTCCACCGGCAGAATTACCTGAAAAACAAGTGTCCAAAATCACGGTGATGCTGCGCGCTGGGAGATGCGACAGATTTTTATAGAATGTGTCAAGCGCGTACCCGCTCAATGCGAGGTAGTTGGGATCGGCGTCCACAGGAACAAAATACGCACCCTTGCTTTTTAGGTCCGGCGCACCATGGCCCGCGTAATAAATGTAGACATCCGAGACGTCGGGAGTAACGAAACTGTACAGCCGCCCGGCGAAATTATCGCGGCTGCCGAACACTTCGTTGAAACGGGCGGTGGTGGCGTTTTCCAGATAAATAATATTTTTCTGGGAAAAGCCTAGTGCCTTGACCAGATACTCTGTCGTTACCTGGGCATCACGCAGCGCGTATTCCACACTGGGCAAATTGGCGCGCGAATAATCTTTGTTGCCGATCACCACGGCGATGGCGTTGGCGCGGTCGATTCGCCCGTCGGGGATAATATTGTCAACGTCGATTGAAAGCGCAGTGACCGCCTCGGGCAACGCACGCTCCTTGGGTTCCAGCTTGACGATATCCATATTTTTGACATGAATGGTGGCCTGAATATCGCGCTGGAGTTGCTCCTGCCCGTCACCTTCCTCCACCAGCACACTGACTGGTGCTGGGGTGACAACAGTGCCGGTCAGCTCGGCGAGGGCACCACGTGGAATGAAACTCCGCAACGGGTGAGTTTCCCCGACTAACAAGGACCGCTATTCATGATCGCATTAACGTGAACCATATCTGCTTGCCGTCGTGCACGCCGAGGAGAATTTCCGGGCATAACCGCCTGAATTTTTTATTACCTTGGCTCCTGATTCTTTCTTCCGGCGTGTGTTCCGCTTTCGAACTCGAATCTTTTCAAACTCATCCCGGCACGCGCGCGATGGGTTTGGCGGGGATATTCGTAGCCCAGGCGGATGACAGCTCGGCGATCTGGTTCAACCCCGCCGGACTAAAATCCGACGCGGCGGCGAAGTCGGATATCAGCATTGAATTCGCGAATATTCCAAGCGTGAATCAAGATGGCGAGTATTCGCGCAGCGGGATGGAAGTAAAATTTCTCGGCGGGTACACGGAGCAACACTTTGCGATTTTCGGCGAGGCGAATCCCGTGGCAGTGGGAGCCGGTTATTTCTTGCCGTATCGCGCAACGATCTATATTGATGCTCTGAGCCCTGCCGCTACAAACCCTCCCCCCTACGGCTACATTGACGTCACTCATCACCAAGTTTCCGCGTTAATTGCCGCGTCGCCCGGATCTGGTTTTTCGTGGGGTGCCACCCTGGATGCGATGTGGTCCGAGATACACTGCCGTGACTACGACCAGTGTGTGCAGAAGAACGGACCGATGGGTTACGGCACTAGCCTGGGTGCGAAATATACCGTAGCAAAGTTTTCATCGGGAGATGCCAGCATCGCGGCGGCGTGGCATTCGCGTATCGCATTACGTTATGCATCGCGTCCTCGGGGTGGAATTGGCAGCGTGATAGAAGACTACATTCCCGGCCGCCCCACATCGTTCACGTTGGGCGTTAATTTACGAACGTCAACATCGCTTGCGGCAATCAATATCAATGGGCAAGTAGAACGTGTTGGTTGGTCAAGTACAACGAAAGACACTTCTGCTGCGGACTACCAAAAGATCGGCATCAGCACCGAAGCGTTGTTCCCGTCGAGTAACGACAACAACTTTGCTTTGCGTATCGGTACCAGTCGTGCCTCTGCATCAGGAACTGCGCCCGCAGCGCGCATTGTCGCGGCAGGTATTGGCTACGGTTTCGAACTGCATCATTCCGTCGACCTTGCTTGGGAACGACGTTCGTTAAGCCCGGGAATACGCGAAAATTTCGCTTCGCTGTCATATTCACTACAGCGCTAGGCGCCCGCCCTACCCTGCATGTTGACGTGTGTTTGTTGAATTCTTTGTAACTATTCAGCGCCTTCTCCAACAAACGCTGGCATGTCACCCTGAAACAGCAATGTCAGGGCCTCACTGGCGGCGACGCCGTGTTTGCGGCAGGTCG
>JANMQQ010000251.1:0-14210 GCA_031370545.1 Gammaproteobacteria bacterium | reverse complement strand
GGTCGCGGGTCTGCGCGCGGCGTTATATTCGCACTTATGCGGCGTCGCCAACCGCTGGAATCAGGCGATGGGTATCGATGTGGATTATCCGCGCGAACATGCGGCTTTTCTGAAACGTTGCCATGCGGCCGGACAAACTCGACCCACGCCACTGTTGTTGCAGTACGGCGCGGGAGACTACAACTGTCTGCATCAAGACATTTATGGCGAGCATGTGTTTCCGTTGCAGGCCGCCGTTTTGTTGTCGCAACCTGAGCATGATTTTACCGGCGGCGAGTTCGTACTCACGGAGCAGCGCCCGCGCATGCAGTCCCGTCCCCAGGTGGTGCCGTTACGTCAGGGCGATGCGGTGATTTTTGCCGTCCACCACCGCCCGATGCAAGGCACGCGCGGCGTCTATCGTGTCAACATGCGGCACGGCGTGAGTCAAATCCGCTCCGGTCATCGGCACACCCTTGGCGTGATTTTTCATGATGCGCAATGAAAATCAAGTAAGAACCGAGAGAGTGACGGCTGACCTGTTTGATGGTCCAGCCGACATCCATCCGCCACAGATTCGTCTTGGGGAGGGCGCGGTTCTGCTGCGCGGCTTTGTCAAGGATGTGGCTAATGTCTTGGTGAGGGCTCTGGAAGAGATCGTTGCTCAAGCGCCTTTGCGCCACATGATTACCCCGGGCGGTTACCGGATGTCGGTGGCGATGAGCAATTGCGGTCGAGTCGGCTGGATAACAGATCGTAGCGGATATCGCTATGACACCATTGATCCTGAAACCGGACGCGCATGGCCCGCTTTGCCCGAGGCTTTTATGGAGGTCGCGAGGCGGGCGGCGACGCGCGCCGGATTTGAAAACTTCTTGCCGGATGCCTGCTTGATCAACTGTTATGAACCGGGCGCGCGGCTATCACTGCATCAGGACAAGAATGAACGCGATGCCGCCGCGCCGATTGTCTCGGTTTCGCTCGGTCTGCCGGCGGTGTTTTTGTTCAGCGGCGCACAGCGCAACGACCGGTCACAGCGCTATCGACTTGAACACGGTGATGTCGCGGTATGGGGCGGGCCCACCCGATTTAATTTTCACGGCATCGCGCCGCTCGCCGATGGACATCATCCGATCCTTGGCCGCAAGCGCATCAATCTGACGTTTAGAAAAGCACTTTGAGCATGGCGCCCCTATCGCTCGACAGCGACATGGTAGCGACAGAGCAGACTTACTTGACTACGAAGCTGCTTCCCCGAGGCGATGGAGTTTAGGCGAGCTTCAGTTCGGCGTCGGCCGGGCTACTCTTCCGGAACCGGTGCGCCAATGCGTTTTGTCGCCAGCAACTCATCCAGAAAACCAAACTGCGTCATGTCGCGCACGCGCATTGGAAACAACACGCCGTCGAGGTGATCGCATTCGTGTTGCACGACGCGCGCGTGGAAGTCGCGCACTTCGCGTTGGATTGCGACGCCGAATGGGTCGAAGCCGCTGTATGCGTGTAACGCCGCACTTTACCGCGTAGGTAACGAATAATCTCTCTTGCCTCTGCTTGATTCTTGACATAATAGGACAACAGTCCTAGTATGCGTCAACGAGTAGGACGATGGTCCTACGAATGCCACTCCAAGACTGAAGGAGATCAACAATGTCTGCAAATTTGTTCGAGCCGTTTCAGTTAGGTGACCTGACACTCGCCAACCGGATGGTCATGGCGCCAATGACGCGCAATCGCGCCGATGAAAACGGCGTCGTGCCTCCCATGATGGTGGCCTACTATCAACAACGCGCCAGCGCCGGTCTGATCGTTACCGAGTCGACCCCTGTCTCCCCAGCGGGCGTGGGCTATCCCTTCACCCCGGGGATTTACACTGAAGCTCAGGCGGCAAGCTGGCGCTGCGTGACCGACGCGGTATATTCGATTGGTGGCCATGTCTTTGTGCAGTTGCAATATTGCGGGCGGATTTCCCATCCGAGCTTGCTGCCAAACAACGCCACGCCTGTGGGGCCATCGGCGCTGCGGCCGACGGGGCAGGCAGTCACCTACGCGGGCATGCAGGATTTCGCGACACCGCGCGCGCTTGAGACCCGCGAAATTCCAGGGATCGTGGCGCAATTCCGGCGTGGCGCGGAGATGGCCCAGCGCGCGGGCTTTGATGGAGTGGAAGTCCATGGCGGCAACGGTTATCTCATCGACCAGTTTCTGCGCGATGGCAGTAACCACCGCAGCGACGCGTATGGCGGCAGCGTGCAGAACCGCATGCGCCTATTGAACGAAATCCTCAATGCGGTGTGCCGCGTGTGGTCGGCACGGCGCGTGGGCGTGCGCTTTACCCCCGAGAACAGTTTTAATTCGATGTCGGATTCCGACCCGCAAGCGCACTTCGAATATTTCGTCGAGCAGTTAAGTTCGCGTGGCCTGGCGTATGTGCATGTGCTCGAAGGCGACATGATGACGAAAGCCAGCGCGCTGGATTATCGCGCCTTGCGTTCGAAGTTTGCCGGTACGTATATCGCCAACAACGGCTATGACCTCGGGCGCGCCCAAACGGCGGTACGTAGCGCCGCGAACCTGATTGCTTTCGGAATTCCGTTCCTGGCCAATCCGGACCTGGTACGCCGATATCGGGAGAACCTGCCATTAAACACGGCGGACTCATCCACTTTCTACGGCGGCAGCGAAGCGGGTTACACCGACTATCCTTTTTATCGCGGCAAAGAAATTTAAGCGGAAGGTGTTTTCATGAGCGACAAGACCACACGCGAACACATTGTTGAAGCCGCCGACAAATTGTTCTATCGGCAAGGTTTCGAGCACACCTCGTTCGCGCACATTGCCGATGCTGTACAGATCTCGCGTGGAAATTTCTACCATCACTTCAAATCCAAGGATGAAATTCTGGATGCCGTGATCAATGTGCGTCTGGCGAATACCCGCAGGATGTTGGAGCAGTGGGAAATCGAAGGGAAAACACCTGCGGATCGCATCCGCAGCTTTATCAATATTCTGATCGCGAACCGTGCCAAAATAAAACAATACGGCTGCCCGGTGGGTACGCTGTGCACCGAGCTTGCGAAACTAAATCATGCCTCGCAAGGTGAAGCTAACGAGCTATTTACGCTGTTTCGGATCTGGTTACGCAGACAATTCACACAGCTTGGCCGCAAGGCAGACGCCGACGCGCTGGCGATGCATCTGCTTGCCCGCAGTCAGGGCGTCGCCACGTTGTTCAATGCTTTTCACAATGAGAAATTCGTCAGGCAGGAAGTAATACAGATGTATGACTGGTTGAGATCGTGCGAGGAAAGCGCCACGCGCAATACCCCCGATGAGCCTGAGTCGCGCTAGCGTAATTCACCACGGTGGTGTGCTTGAGTACCCCGCCTGCCAAGTATATTTCTATAGGAGAAAATTCCGATGTTTGTCGTATTGCTTAAATTTTCCGATAACAAAGCTAACGCCAGCCAATTCATGGACGGCCACAACGAATGGATCAAACGCGGTTTTGACGACGGTGTGTTTTTGCTAGCTGGCAGTCTTCAACCCAAATTGGGCGGTGGGATCGTGACACACAATACCTCGCTTTCGGATCTGCAAAGTCGTGTAAAACTTGATCCGTTCGTGGCGGAAAATATCGTGAGTGCGGAAATCCTGGAAATCACTGCAGCCAAAGCCGATGAACGGCTGAAATTTTTGCTCGGCTGAGTAACTTTAACACACAGGACAGCGCAGGCTCGGCGAAGAATTCCAACATGGCGATATTAAAAGTCTCGCTATGACCCGTGTGCCGACATCCTCTGCGGCAGCAGTGCTTGTAGTGGTTGCTATGCTAATCTTCGGCAATCGGCGTCTTGATTCGCTGCGTCGCCAGCAACTCATCCAGAAAACCAAACTGCGTCATGTCGCGCACGCGCATTGGAAACAACACGCCGTCGAGGTGATCGCATTCATGTTGCACGACGCGCGCGTGGAAGTCGCGCACTTCGCGTTGGATTGCAACGCCAAAGGGATCGAAGCCGCGGTAACTAATATGGGTGTAACGTGGCACTTTGCCGCGCAGGCCGGGCACGCTTAGGCAACCTTCCCAATCTTCATCGGTCGACTCGCTCAACGGCTCGATGATTGGATTGATCAGCACCGTGGTGGGCACCGGTGGGCGATTTGGGTAGCGCGCGCTTTTTTCAAAACCGAATACCACGACGCGCAAACCTGCGCCGATTTGCGGTGCCGCGATGCCCGCGCCGGTGGCGGCATGCATGGTGTCGAATAAGTCCTGCACGAGTTGGTGCAATTGCGGTGTGTCGAACGCGTCTACCGCTGCGGAGGGTTGCAATAGAAACGGATCGCCCATGCGGAGAATTTTGCGGATGGTCATAGCTGCAATTCTGAATTTAGCGGTAACATACCCGCCCATGCTAACCGATACCAACAATATTCTGCAGCGCGTCTTTATCGGCGGCTTGGTATGCGCGTTGTTGCTAAACAACGCGTTTGCCGCCGGAAAAGATGGACCTTCGACTTATCAGGTCGAAATTTTGATATTTGCGGTGAACGATAACGCGGCACTGACCAGCGAAGGCTGGCCGGAGATGTACGAAACCGGCGGCACCGGCCAATTTCTTTACATCACCCCAGCCGACACCGGGACGAAAGCGGCAGTTGCGACTCCGGTCCCGGTCCCAGCAACCAAAGATGCCGCACCTAAAAAACCCACTGGGCCGATTTATCAATTTCTGGCACGTGATCAGTTCAAACTCGCCACCAGCATTGCGAAGCTGAAAAAAAATCCACGCTACGATGTGTTGTTGCACACTGCATGGCGGCAGCCCGCCATCGACTTGAAAGATGAAACGGCGGTGTTCGTATTTGATGGCATGACTGAACCGGAACATCCGGTCGATCCGGCGACGACTGCTGAGACCGTCAATGGAACGCCCGCGACGCAAATGTCAAGCTCCCGCGAATCGGCAAATCCTGATCCACACGCGCCGCGCCTTTCCGGCACGGTCAAGCTCGCGTTGGGTCAATATCTACACGTGGCACTTGATCTGTTCTACCGCAAGGAGATCAGCCGCATTGGCTCGGTTGACGCGAGTGGTAAAGAAGTTTTGGCTCCGCATAACGCGCTGCAAAGTTTTCGCTTGAACGAAATCCGCCGCATCAAAGTTGGCGAAGTAAATTATTTTGACCACCCGATGTTCGGCGCGCTGGTGTTGATCGCCTCGGCGGAAAAAAACAAGGCGGGCGATGTGGAAAAAGAGACCGTGGGTGCTGACAGCCCGGCGCCGCAGGTGTTGCCGGACGATTGATGCGTGGTTCGAAGTTGCATGGGAGCGCCGCCTCGGCGCGATGTCCCGGAACACCGAATGGTGTTCGCGCCGGGGGCGGCGCTCCTACAAGGTCGGAATCACGTGTTCCAACAAGGTGCGTACCTTGTCCATGCCAAGCGCCAGATTGTGCTCGATGTCTTGCATGGTGATCTGGCTGGGACCGCGACCTGCCGCTTGATTGGCTACGACCGCGCAAGAGGCGTAACACAGGCCCAATTCACGCGCCAAAGCAGCTTCCGGCATGCCGGTCATGCCGACCAGATCGCAACCGTCCCGTTCCAAACGATTCACTTCAGCAGCAGTTTCAAGACGTGGCCCCTGTGTGGCGCCATAGGTTCCTGATGCAACCACTGCCAGCCCAGCAGCCTTCGCCGCCACGAGCAACGACTGACGCAACTCCTCACAGTAGGGCTGTGAAAAGTCGATGTGCGTCACGTGCGTCAACCCTTCTTCAAAATAGGTGGCGTGACGTGACCAGGTGTAATCAATGATCTGGTCGGGGATAACAATTGCGCCCGGCGTGAGGTCAGCGCGTATGCCGCCCACCGCCGCTACGGCTATGACATTCTTCACGCCGATTTCCTGCAACACCCACAGATTCGCGCGGTAGTTGATTTTGTGCGGCGGAATGGTGTGGCCGTAACCGTGGCGCGCAAGGAAGACGATATTCTTGCCGTTCAGTACGCCGCTAATCACCGGACCCGAGGGCTCGCCGTAAGGTGTCTGGAGAATCTGACGTGCCGTGATCGCCAGATTCTTGAGTGTGGTAAGTCCGGTACCGCCGATGATTGCAATTTCTGCCACGTTGATTTCCTAGGTGTAGTTTTATTCTTTAGCGGCAAAAATACCCTGCGCATTACGCAGATAGCCTTTGTAATCCATACCGAAGCCGAACACATAGCGGTCGTCGACTTCCAGACCGGTGAAGTCGGTACGAAAATCATTCTTGCGTTCGTGCCGCTTGTTGACCAATGCCGCACTGTACACTTCGCTCGCGCCTTCACTCTTGCAATTTTGCACGATGGCCGCCAGCGTGATGCCTTCGTCGAGAATATCGTCGATGACCACCACCACCCGACCGGTCAACGAAACACGCGGCTTGGCAACCCAGCGCAACTCGCCGCCCGACGTTTGTCCGGCATAACGTGTGGCGTGGATGTAGTCGAGTTGCAGCGGAAAATCCAGGCGCGGTAATAACTGGCCGACTGCGATGATGCCGCCGGTCATGACACATAAAATCAGCGGATCGCGCCCACCTACCGCGCGTGAAATGTCGTGCGCCATGACATCCATCGCTGCCTGCACTTGCTCAGCGGTGAATAGACATTCGGCCTCATCAAAAACTCGCTGCGCTTCTTCGGCCGTAATGGACATGAAATTTCCTGAGAGCAACTAAATATGTAGGCGGGACTGATTTTAAATTGCAGCGCTGAAGTTTCTCTGTAGACGCAGCGAAGTATAGAGACCCCGACTGCTTTACGCCAAATCCAAATCGAGCGTCGTGTCTTCACTCAATTCGTTGAGTCGCTCCACCGCCTGATGCCATTGCGTCTGCTGTTGCAACTGCGCGCGGTCGATCACTCCCCGCCCATGCATACGAATCAGGCGCGCGTGCGACACCGGATCGCTGTGCGGACCCAGCCCGTCCAACACCTGTTGCGCGGCGTGTGGATTGTTACATACCAGCGCCATGTCACAGCCCGCATTGAGCGCCGCACATGCACGCTCGACGTACCCCCCGGCGACGCGCGCACCTTCCATGTTGAGGTAGTCGCTAAAGATCACGCCGTGAAACCCCAGCCGCGCGCGCAAAATATCTTTCAACCAGAAATTTGAAAACCCGGCCGGTTGTGCATCGACGTTTTGGTAGATCACATGGGCGGGCATGATCGCTTCCATGCCGAAATGGATCATGCGTTCGAACGGCACAATGTCTTCGAGCAACATATCTTCGTAGCGGCGCGGGTCCACCGGCACATCCACATGCGAGTCCGCCTCGCAACCGCCGTGACCCGGGAAATGTTTGCCGGTCGCGGCCATGCCCGCCAGATGCATGCCCCGCATATAGGAATGCGCGAGATCGGCGGCTGCTTCCGGCTGGCTATGAAACGCGCGATCACCGATCACTGTGCTGACACCGCGATCCAAGTCCAACACCGGCGCAAAACTAAAATCCACACCGACCGCACGCAACTCAATCGCCATCACCCAGCCGCAGGTTTCCGCCAACAGGCGTGCGTGTTTCGCATCGCGGTCGTACACCTTGCCTAACTTGCGCACCGCCGGTAAGCGCGTGAAGCCGTTTTTAAAACGCTGCACGCGCCCCCCTTCGTGATCGACGCAGACCAACAACGGCGGATCGCGCAACGCGTGAATCTCGCCTGTCAGTGCCGCGATCTGTTCCGGGTCGGCAAAGTTACGCGTGAAAAAAATCACTCCGCCGACCAGCGGATGCTGCAACATCTCGCGCTCCTGGTCGCTGAGCGTCGTGCCTGTTAAATCCACCAATACCGGGCCGAGAGACATTTGGAATAGCTTCCTAAGATAGCTCGTAATACTCGCTATCTTACTTTGGAAGCCGGTAACGCACCACGATGGTGTCACGAACGCATTGGATGCCTACGATAAGTAAATTCTGCATGCCGAACCTGCGCTTGGGTTCCGGGTATTGATATTAATAGTTCACGCGGCCGGTCAGCGCGCCGTCGATAACGATGTTAGATCCGGTAGTAAATGACGCGGCTGGAGAAGCCAAAAACACCGCCGTCCTGGCGATTTCTTTCGGACACGCCATGCGGCCCATCGGATTACGCTTGAGATACATCTCGTAAACTTCCGGCATGTGCTGTTGCGCATTGGCCCAGAAGCCACCTTCGACATATACGGTTCCGGGAGAAATCACATTCGCCCGCACATGCTTGGGCGCAAGGCGACGCGATACGCCCTTGGTGTACTGGATCAACGCGGCCTTCATCGCACCGTACGCGCTTTCGGAATCGGTTTCAGCCGCGAGGACACTCGACAGCACCACCAGCGCCGCATCGCCATTTTTGTCTGCCGCCTGCTCGAGAAACGGGGTTGCGGCTTCCACAGCGCGCACCACACCCATCAAATCGACATCGAAACTTTTTTTCCAATCATCTTCGCTGTTGCCAATACCAAAGGCACTGGGATTGGCAATTAAAATGTCAATACCGCCCAGGCGTTGGCCCGACTCAACAACCCATGCCCGTAGCGCAGCGCCGTTGCCAACGTCAACACAGGCGCCGAACACGTTCACACCCGCCTGCTGCAAACTGCTTGCCGTTGCCGCCACTTGCGCCGCATCGCGCGCGCAAAACGCAATGTTCACCCCTTCCGCAGCCAGCGTATCCGCAATCGCGCGGCCAATGCCACGCGTCGCTCCGGTGATTACCGCATTCCTTCCACGCAAACCCAGATCCATAATGGAACCTCCAGAAACAACGTTTATCGAAGTACACTCGCATCGCCACCTTTGGCAATATCTGCGTGCTACGATAAGAACGAACGGCAACGCTCACAATGATCGTACGTCCCGATTAATTGTCCAAACGTCCAGACCTGACACCATGGATACCTTGACCGATCTGCTCCCCGCCATGCGCGTGCAAAGCGCCGTGTACACCCGCGTCGAAGCTACCGCGCCATGGGGACTCGATTTCATTCCGTATCACCACGTCAAGTTCGGCGTCGTTCTGCAAGGTGGGGGCTGGATCAACCTCGCCGATGACCCGACTCCGGTCGCGCTGCACGCGGGCGATTGTTATCTGCTACCGCGTGGCAGTGCGTTCACGCTGCGTGATCGTCTCGATTCACCGACGCAAAATTTTGAAGATGTATTAAGTCAAATCGAAGGGCGCACGTTACGTTACGGCGGCGGTGGAGCAGCCACGATCATCGTCGGCGGACGTTTTATTTTTAGCGGTCCACACGCTCCGGCGATACTCGACGTGTTGCCCAGCCTGATTCATTTTAAAGTCACGCCCGCCGAGCTCGTGGCGCTGCAATACACGCTGCAATTGCTCGCCGCCGAGATTGCGGATCCGCTGCTGGGCTCGTCGCTGATTCTTGATCGACTCGCGGATATTTTCTTCGTGCAAACGCTGCGCGCCTATCTGGGCTCCGGTAACGGCCGGGATGTGCAATGGTTCGGCGCGGCGGCGGACCACCAGATCGGCCGTGCCCTGCGTGTGCTGCACGAGCAGTCCGCCCATGACTGGACCGTTGAAACCCTCGCGTCCACGGTGCATATGTCACGCTCCGCGTTCGCGCTGCGCTTCAAGCAGTTGGTCGGCGACGCACCCATGGAATATCTGGCGCGCTGCCGCATCCAGCAGGCCACACGTCTACTCAACGAAAGCAGCATGCCGATCAGCCAGATCGCCGACGTGATCGGTTACGACTCAGAAGCGTCCTTCAGCAAAGCATTCAAGCGGCACATCGGTATTCCACCCGGCCAGTTCCGCATCCAGGACCGCAACCGCTAACCGCAGGCACGAGCCACATCATGACAATAAACAATCAAGCTGCGGACGAAACGCGCCGTATCCAGGAACAAACCCAAGGCACAGCCGAATGGCGCTTGTGGGGGCCGTACGTCAGTGAGCGTCAATGGGGCACGGTGCGTGAGGACTACAGCGCCAACGGTAATGCCTGGGAATATTTCCCCTACGAGCACGCCCACAGCCGCACCTATCGCTGGGGCGAAGACGGCATCGCCGGGATCAGCGATAGTGGCCAATATCTCTGTCTTGGGCTGGCGTTATGGAATGGACATGACCCGACCCTGAAAGAACGCCTGTTCGGCTTGAACAACATGCAAGGCAACCACGGCGAAGACGTCAAAGAGCTTTACTACTATCTGGATGCGACGCCGACGCATTCCTATCTGAAAATGCTCTACAAATACCCGCAGGCGGAGTTCCCCTACGCGCGCCTGCGCGCAGAAAACCAGACGCGCGGCCGCGACGTGCCGGAGTTTGAGCTTATTGATACCGGCATCTTTAACGATGACCGCTATTTCGACATCGTGGTCGAATACGCCAAAGCCAGCACCGAAGACATTTTGATGAAAATCACGGTGCACAATCGCGGCGCCGACGCCGCACCTTTGCATGTGCTTCCGCAGCTCTGGTTTCGAAACACCTGGGCATGGGGTTACGACAATACCCGACCCCGCATGGTCCAGGTCGGCGATCATGTGGTTGAGCTTCAGCATGATCATCTGGGCAAATATTATTGCCACTACGACGCCGCGCCCACGCTACTGTTTTGCGAAAACGAAACCAATGTTCAGCGGTTGTACAACACCCCGAAAAAGGGCTATTTCAAAGACGCGTTTCACGACTACGTGGTGAATGGTCAACACGACGCAGTGAACCACGCGCAGCTTGGCAGCAAGGTTGCGGCGCACCATCAGGTCGTCGTGCCCGCTCATGGCACGGCCGAGTTTCGTGTGCGCCTGAATAAATATAAAGACCCGGCGCCGTTTCTCGAATTTGAAGCGATCTTCCAGCGACGTCGTACCGAAGCGGACGATTTTTTTCACGCGCTGCAAATAAAACTTCCCGACGACGAGGCGAAGTCGATTCAGCGTCAGGCGTTTGCCGGTCTGATCTGGAACAAGCAGTTTTATTATTTTGACATTCCGCAATGGATGAGTGGCGATCCCGCCACCGCAGTGCCGCCACCGGAACGCATTCATGGTCGCAACAGCGATTGGCAGCATCTCAACAACGCTGACATCATCTCGATGCCCGACAAATGGGAGTACCCGTGGTATGCGACCTGGGATCTCGCGTTTCATTGCGTGCCGCTGGCGCTGATTGACCCGGCGTTCGCAAAGGATCAGCTCATCTTGATGTTGCGCGAGTGGTACATGCATCCGAACGGACAAATCCCCGCGTATGAATGGTCGTTCGGCGATGCCAATCCACCGGTCCACGCCTGGGCTGCGTTAGAAGTGTACAAGCTTGACAGAGCAGCGAACGGCGGTGTCGGCGACCGTGCATTTCTTGAACGTGTGCTGCATAAACTCATTATCAACTTCACCTGGTGGGTGAATCGCAAAGATCCTGAAGACCGCAATATTTTTCAAGGCGGCTTCCTGGGATTGGACAACATCGGCGTGTTTGACCGCAGCGTACCCTTGCCCGCCGGTGAATTTATCAACCAGACCGACGCCACCGGATGGATGGCGATGTATTGCCTGAATCTCATGCGCATCGCCCTGGAGCTGGCGGTGCATCACTCCGTGTATGAAGACATCGCCACCAAATTCTTCGAACATTTTCTCTACATCGCCAAAGCGATGAACAATATCGGCGACCAGGGCATCGGCCTGTGGAACGAAGATGACCAGTTTTTTTACGACGTATTGCGCCTGCCCGACGGCAAGGCCATTCCCCTCAAAGTACGCTCGATGGTCGGGCTCATTCCACTGTTCGCGGTGCAAGTTCTCGAACCCGACCTGCTGAACCGCGTTCCGGATTTCAAACATCGGCTGGAGTGGTTCCTCAACCACCGTCCTGATCTCGCCGGGCTGGTGTCGCATTGGGATGTGCCGGGTGTTGGCGAACGTAAACTGCTGTCGCTGTTACGCAGCCACCGCATGAAAAAACTGCTGACGCGCATGCTCGACGAGACCGAATTTCTGTCCCCCTATGGCGTGCGGTCACTGTCAAAAGCGCACGCGCAAGCGCCGTACCGGTTTCAATCCGGTGAGCTGTCACTCACGGTGTCTTATCTGCCGGGCGAGTCGGACTCGGGCGTGTTCGGCGGAAACTCCAACTGGCGTGGGCCGATCTGGTTTCCAATGAATTATCTGATCGTCAACGCGCTGCATCGCTTTGCGGAATTCTACGGTGACGACTATCGCCTGGAATGTCCGACCGGCTCCGGGCAGATGTATTCACTGCGCGAAATCTCCGATCAGCTGACCCAACGCCTGACCAACCTTTTCCGCGTCAATACGCAGCACCACATCCCCGCACTGGGCAGCAACGAAAAACTCAATACCGATCCCCATTTCCGCACGCATCACCAGTTCTACGAATATTTTCACGGCGACACCGGACAGGGCTTGGGCGCATCGCATCAAACCGGCTGGACGGCGCTCATTGCTAAACTCCTCAACGGCTGATCCGCATAAAAAACGCGGACACCCGGATACGCCGATTTTGGTGATCGAACAAAAATATCGTCTGGCGATCAGCGTACGAATGTTCACAATCGCCGATGCTAACGGTGGTGTTGTGCCACGCAGTCCACCCACATCAATTCAGCTTAAAACAAGGAGTTTGCGATGCGATTAATTCTTCTGGGTGCGCCCGGTGCGGGCAAAGGTACCGTCGCCAAGCTGCTCACGCAGCTCGACGGCTCGGTGCAAATTTCTACCGGCGACATTCTGCGCGGCGCCGTGCAGGCCGGTAGCGAGCTCGGCAAAAAAGCCAAGGAGTACATGGATCGCGGCGATCTGGTACCCGACGATCTCATTCTCGGTATCATGGAAAAGCGCTTCCTGGAACCCGATTGCCAACAGGGCTTTCTGCTCGACGGGTTTCCACGCACCATCCCGCAAGCCGAAGCGCTGAAAAAAATGTTAGCCAAGCTTGACATTAAACTCGACATGGCAGTGAACCTCGAAGTGCCGCGTGAAGTCATTTTGGATCGCCTCAGTACCCGCCGCACCTGCGTCAACACAAAATGCCAGGCCATCTACAATGTAAAAAGCATGCCACCCAAAGTTGCGGGCAAGTGCGACAAATGCGGCTGTGAGATCGTACAACGCGCCGACGAAACCGAAGCCGCCATCGGCAAACGCCTTGACATCTACAATGAAAAGACCGCACCCCTGATTGGGTTTTATAAAAAGGAAGACCTATTGTTCGACGTGAACGCAACGTCAAGTGACACGGTGGTGAACGCGATCAAGCGGAAGGTGGGCGGGAAGTAGTATCCAGGGTGGGTGGGTGGGTGGTTGCCCACCCTGCGCTCTACATGGTTTTTTGACCTATAACGCCCAGACTGACCGCAAACCATTGTTGTGCATCGGTCCAGGTGTTTTCAATTTCAAAGCCGCTGCTGCGCAGCATGTTTTCCAGGCGCTCGACGGTGTATTTATAACTGTTTTCGGTGTGAATACGCTCGCCTTCTGAAAATGACAAGGTCTCGCCGATAGCGTCGATCCGGACCTGCTGGGGGCAGGTGCTTTCCAGGTGCATTTCAATGCGCGCTGCGGTTTCATTCCATAACGCGACGTGCTGGAAAGCGGTGGGTTCAAAGCTGCCGCCCAGCTCGCGATTGATGCGCGTCAGCAGGTTTTTGTTGAACTCGGCGGTAATTCCGGCTTCATCATTGTAGGCCGCGAGCAAGACATCACGATCTTTTACCAGATCCACCCCGAGCAACAAATGATCGCCCTCGGACAGTTGGCGCGCGATGCTGCTGAGCAGTGCACACGCTTCGTGCTGCTCTAAATTGCCAATACTTGACCCGATGTACAGCACAAGACGTGGCGAACGAGTCGCGGCGAGGAACGCCAGATTTTCGAAATCACCGACGTGCGGATAAACATTGACGGCCGGGAGTTCCGCGTTCAATTCCCGTTTTGCCAGTTGCAGCGCAGCACGTGACACATCGAGCGGAAAGTAATTTACGCTCGCCTGCCGATGCAACAGGGCGCGCAACAGAATGCGTGTTTTGGTTGCGGCCCCGGCGCCCAATTCGCTGACCGAAACATCGCGACCCAGGCACGCACAAATTTCATCGGCGTTCGCCGTTAATATCGCGGCTTCGGTGCGCGTTGGATAATACTCTGGCAGGCAGGTGATCTGTTCGAACAGCGCGGAGCCTTTCGCGTCGTAAAACAGCTTCGGCGGC
>JANMQQ010000217.1:0-2011 GCA_031370545.1 Gammaproteobacteria bacterium | reverse complement strand
TCCGGGGTGCTCACGTAAAGATTTCCCCCGCCCTGGCCGTTGACTTCGAAGCTGTGAATATAATAGTCGGTGTAGTTGTAGCCATGCAGGGTCAATGACACCGGACCGGTCGCGACGGGGACTTCGGCTCGTGTGGGTGGTGTTGGCTCGCGCCCGCAAGCGATCAGCGAAACAGCCAATAGTGCCAGGGCCAGGATAAGGTGTTTAGTTTTTGAGTTCGGCATCGGTACACCTGCGATTTTTAATATCGTTAGCAAAACGGCGCGCGGAATTTGCTGTCTCCAGTTTTAAACGCGGCGGCGAGTAATTGTCTGTGATGGCCACTTCGATTTTACCGTCGCGGTAAAAATGCACTTCAAAATTCTCCGGCTTGGGCGGCGGCGGTTCAGTCAGCATCACTTCGGCTTCCTTCCATATTGAATGGGTTTGCTCAAATACCTCCCCATCTTGAGTCTTTCTCTTTTCCATGCAAAAATCCGCCACCCACCGTATCTTGACCTTCATCGGTAGCTTGGTGCCGGGCCACCAGCTGACGCAACAGACGCTTTTCCCGCCGCCCGCGTCCGGGGTGCTCACGTAAAGATTTCCCCCGCCCTGGCCGTTGACTTCGAAGCTGTGAATATAATAGTCGGTATAGTTGTAGCCATGCAGGGTCAACGACACCGGGGCGGTCGCGACGGGGGCTTCGGCTCGTGTGGGTGGTGTGGGCTCGCGCCCGCAAGCGGTCAGCGCCATGACCCATAATAACCATGGAAGCGCCTTCACCCAATTATGCATGATGGGTTTCCATTTGTTCGATGGCCTGATCCAGGGTGATTTGTCGCTCGCGCACCTGATCAAGCGCTGCCTGCCAGTTGGGTTGTTGCACAAAATCTTCGCCTAGCGTCAGTGCAAGCATGCATAGCGTCATGGCCTCATGAGGCTGCTCGAGTTTGAGGTCGCGTGTGTGCGCGAGTTGCCGTGCCGCAAAGTGGTAGCGTTGCGTACGTGTCATTTCCATAAAAGGCTGCATGTTTACATTCCCGAGATCGTTGAGTATCACGTCAATTTCGGCGGCTGCTATCAATGCATTCTGTTGATTCGCGTCGAGTTCCAGCATCGTTTCCAAGATGTCGCCTTCGCGCGCCGCTACCGATTCGATGCGCTGCAATTTATCATCGCGATCCAGGTATAACCATTGCGAACAGACACAAAAAAATGCGCGCTGCTGCGGCTCATGCAAACGCGCTGAGAGCATGGGCAGCACGCGCGGGTCGTAAAAACGCAGCAAAACATCATAGCTGTCCGGCAAACGTGCGTCCAAACGGCGCCGCAATCGAGTCAAGAGTTCATCCAACGAAAGCGGTGTGACGATCCATGAGAGCGCGGGGTAGGTGAGCGCAGCATCCACGCAATCGCGCAGCCGACGCCGCTCGGAATCCGCGTTACCAATTCGAAGCAGCCACGGCGCGACGGCCTCTGCATTTGCCTGGATGGTACCTTCAAATAAACACGCGCTGTCAGGAGATTGTTGCAATTTTAAAACCCGCAAACCATTGGGCACACTTGCCAGGTCAATCAACGCATACAATGATTCGCCGCTTTGCTGTGCCGCAGCGTATAAGTTTTCAATAAGCGCATCACGCACCACAACTCCTTCAGATGTCATAAGGATCGTCCTTAAGCGCGTTTCGAAAAAGGCGCGCCAACTTCCGCGGAATTCAACAAACACTCAACGCAAACGCTACGCGGCATCTGCGGCATTGTATAACTCTCCCTGCCTGGCCCCATCAAACTCTTCTGCCCCGCCTGAATCCTAATCGTCCCCGGACAATGGAAATCAATATTGCCACCTTCGATCTTAATATACGCACCGCCCGCCACGCCGATCTTAATACTCTTGGCCGCCGCCATATCCAGATGCGCCTGCGCCGAAGTCAGCTTCATCGCCCCCTGCGCGCGCAGCGCCAGCGTATTACTCTGCGCCTGCATCTCAATCGGCCCTTGTGCCGCGATCACCTGAATCCCGCTG